>CAIMNN010000086.1 GCA_903842845.1 uncultured Acidobacteriaceae bacterium
CTCAAGTCGTGGGAGCACGCAGCCCACCAGTTCGTTCCGAAGCTGATTACGCGGACGCGCATGACGCAATCACCTCCAAGACTCCCTGCACGACTGCACGCGCCTGCAGATTGCGTTCTGGTCCACGCAGATGATGCAGAAACGCAATTCGCTCGAAGTAGAGCGGCGGCAGAGCGAGATTTCTGTCACGGAAGAGAACCAGCATTTTGCCCAAGTCGCCCATCAGCAGCGTGAATTCTATCTCGCCTTCGGCGCCGTTTTTGCATTCGTTCGCAACATAGTCTTCCCAGCATGATGGCTCAGGCTGATGCTGGATAGACTTTGAGTAGTGACTCCAAAGTGCAAAGCCGGGGTTTTTCCGCGCAAGATTGTCGAGCAGATTGCCGATCAGTTCACGTGGATTTTCTGACTCACCAGCAGCGCTGGATGCTGGAGGTGTTACTAGAAGCTGTGTCATGGCGGCGAGAATTAGGTCATTGAGTGTAACGAGCGACTCGGTTCTTGCTGGATCACTGAGTCCATCAATGCGCGTCAACTCTGCGCTAAACTCCTCTGGAAATCGCTCTCCACGCACCTCGTAGAAGCGAAGAAAGAGCGCCGTCCGCCCGTACGCCAGCGCGAAGTCCACATCTTCAGGCCTCACCGTGGCGCGCACATACGCCCGCCACTCCTTCGGATCGGAGAAGTCCGTCGGCAATTTCAATGAAGGGTTGTCTGTCATAGTTCACCTGTCACGCGCCTTTCAAAGCCTGGTTGCGCCTGCGCTCCTGATCCAATAGAGACGTAGTCTGATTGAGGCGCTCCTTGAGATTCTGTTCCGTGTTCCGCATTGCCTCGACCCGGTGTTCGAGAAGCAGATTGTCCTGTTGCAAACGAACCACCTCGTTTCCGGTCGCAGCGGCTTCTTTTGCGTCAGAGGGAATAGGCTCAAATGACGTTCGAGGAGCGGAACGATTCTCTGGACGCGGAGCACCTGTGATTTCCCCGACAGTACGATTCAGGTTCGCAGAGGGTGGGGTTTCGCGATCTGCTTCCGGTGCGTTGGATGTCAACTCTCGCTCGACTACAGCATTGTGCTCGTCAACGAGATTGTTGAACTGCTCAGTTCGCCGCTCGATCTCAGTCCTGTCGCTTACCTGTCCATTCCAGAGTTGCGCGATCAGAGTTGCCGCGATGATTTCCTTTTTGTCAGCGGCGCGCAGATGAAAGAGAAATACAGTGGTCACGCCGGACAGCAGTATCAGCGCAACCACATTCGACCAGAAGTAAAGATCGTCCATGGTGTGAGCGACGGTCGTGCCACGCGCCGCCTCCAGGGTTGCGCCATAATCCGTGTCGTTCGGGTTGACCTTTCCAAGCGCGTAGTCGGCGAATCCCTGCGCCTTGTGAGACTTTTGCGGTTGAGCAATGGGGGCGGCGGCGTGATCCTGACCATAGACAATGGCAGGACCGAAGACCAGAACGGTGTACACCAACAGAGTGCTGAATCTCTTCATGGCCTTCCTCCCGACAATGGATCATTCATGGTGGCAATAGGCCGCCTTCTGGCGCGACGTTCTTTCTCTTCCTGAAACCGCAGGTTGGCGCCGATCTTTGGATCGAGATAGCTGCGCATCTTTGGGTACAAAGTCGAGATGAATCCCTCCAACTGATAGACCGGATGCTTGCGCACGTGAAGATGCGAGTGGCGTGTTCCTTCGCGGGGATCGACCATCAGGATCTCCATTTGTCCGACGGGC
>CAIMNN010000087.1 GCA_903842845.1 uncultured Acidobacteriaceae bacterium
CGTAATGCGTAACCAGCGCCGTCACATGCGCAAGCTCCGTCGACTCCGCCCGCAAAAACTTCCGCCGCGCCGGAGTATTGAAAAACAGATCGCTCACCGCAATCGTCGTCCCCGCCGGCGCAGCAATCTCGTCCACATGCAAAATCTTCCCGCCTGCAATTTCTATCCGCGTTCCGCCAGATTCTGATCTCTGATCTCTGTTCTCTGATCTCTGTTCCGCCGTCTCCAGCGTCACCCGCGCCACGCTCGCAATCGACGGCAGCGCCTCCCCGCGAAATCCCAGCGTCGCAATCTTCAACAGATCATCCGCTGTGCGCAGCTTCGATGTCGCATGACGCTCAAACGCCAGCAACGCGTCGTCCTTGTTCATCCCGCAGCCGTCGTCCGTAATGCGAATCAGTTTCCGCCCGCCGCCCTCCACCTCAACGCGAATCCGCGTCGCCCCCGCATCCAGCGAGTTCTCCAGCAACTCCTTCACCACCGATGCCGGACGGTCCACCACCTCGCCAGCGGCAATCTGGTTGGCTACCTGGTCATTCAGTATGCGTATACGGCCCATTGGGTTAGGTTAATTCACCAGACAAGATATCGGCAGCCGCATATTGACAGCATCTCCAAACACTGCCAAAATTTCTTCATGGACGTTCACTTCACACCAGAACAGGAAGCGCGACTGGGGCAGATTGCCAGCATTGAGGGCATTGATGTGGCGCGCCTTGTACAGGATGCCGCACTTCGCCTCATAGAAGACGATTTAAATTTCCGCATGGCAGTTCGCAAAGGCATCGAGCAGGCCGATAAGGGTATCTTCGTTGATGAAGTCGAGATGGATTTACGCATTAGGCGTCTATTGAGCAACTGATGCGAATCCGCTGGACTCAGGCAGCCGCAGATGACCTTGAATCCATCGCAGATTATCTGACAATTCATCTACCTGCTTATACACACTCATCCATTCTGCTAATCAACCGAAAAGTATTGAACCTTAGCACCTTTCCACATATGGGCCGAATTGGCCGCGAACAGCGAACTCGTGAATTGGTTATCAATCCACTGCCATATATCGTTGTCTATCGCATCCAGAAAAATGTGATCGAAATCCTGCACATTCACCATGGTGCACAGAATCGGCAGTAAGCATTTGAAGAATTATGAAGACCATTGCGCGTAAATATCTGTCGGCCAAGTTGAAGGCCGAGTTGAAAGCCCTTGAGGCGATGCCGGATTCGGCGGTCGATAAATCCGAGATGCCCCCAATCACAGATTGGAACGGGGCTATCTGCGGAGCGTTCTACAAGCCGCTCGATAAAGCACAACAATAGATTTCCTACGCAATACTCACCCCTGCTGTGTTTTTCTATTCCTACATGCTCCGCAAAATCGAATCCTACTTTGAATTCACCCGCCTCGGCACCCACTGGCGCACCGAGATACTGGCCGGCGTAACCACCTTCATCACCATGGCCTACATCGTTCTGGTGAACCCCTCTATCCTCTCCGCCGCCGGCATCCCGCTTAACGCCGCAACAGCCGCAACCTGCCTCTCCGCCGCCTTCGCCTCCATCATGATGGGCGTCGTCGCGCGCTACCCCATCGCCCTCGCTCCCGGCATGGGCCTCAACGCTTACTTCACCTATACCGTCTGCCTCAAGATGCACGTGCCCTGGCAAACCGCCCTCGGCGCGGTCTTCATCTCCGGCATCATCTTCTTCATCCTCGCCGCCACCAACGTCCAAAAGATGATCCTCCACGCCATCCCCCACGAGCTCTACGCAGCCGTCGCAAGTGGCATCGGCCTCTTCATCGCCTTCATCGGCTTCCGCAACGCCGGCCTCGTCATCGGCGACACGGCCACCCTCGTCGGCATGGGCAGCCTCCGCAATCCCTCCACCGCGCTCGCACTCGCCGGCCTCATCCTCATGGTCGCGCTGGAGATTCGCCGCGTTAAAGGCGCCATCGTCATCGGAGTCATCGCCGTTACCGTCGCCGCATGGCTCATCCCCGCCACCCGCGCGCCGCTCTACGACCAGTGGGCCCACTCCTCCTCGCACGGCCTCGAACTCGGCTCAACCTTCATGCAGCTCGACATCAAAGGCGCGCTCGGCAAAGGCCTCATCGACATCATCTTCGTCTTCTTCTTCGTCGACCTCTTTGACAACCTCGGCACACTCATGGCCGTCACCAAGCGCGCAGGCCTCATCGCCGACGACAACAAAATTCCACGCCTCAATCGCATCCTCATGACCGACGCCGTCGCCTCCATGGCCGGCGCAATGACCGGCACCTCCACCGTCACCAGCTACGTCGAATCAACCGCAGGCGTCATGGCCGGCGGACGCTCTGGCGTGACAGCCGTCGTCACTGGCCTGCTCTTCCTCGGCGCAATCGCCACCGTTCCCTTCGTCGGAATGGTCCCCGCCGCCGCCACCGCACCCGCGCTCATCCTCGTCGGCTCGCTCATGCTCTCAACCATCGCCGAAATTCGCTGGCGCGACCCCCTCGTCGCCGTCCCCGCATTCCTCACCCTCGTCCTCATCCCGCTCACCTACTCCATCGCCAACGGCCTCGGCTTCGGCGTCATCTCCTGGGCAATCCTCCACGTCGTCACAGGCAAGCTCGCAAAGAAGGATTGGCTCCTCTATCTGCTGGCGGTTTTGTTTTTGGTGCGGTTTTTATATTTGGGTAGCGGATAAAATTAATGCCTAAAATATGGGCCAAGCAAGTAGGGCCTAGTCAGTAGGAAGTCAGCTAGAACAATGATCATTGTTCTAGCCAACACTTACTGGCTAGGCCCTATTCACTAGACGCTGTTTTATTCAAACGCCTCAATCTTCCGCCCATGCGGATTTTGCAACGTGCGCGAGTTGAACTTGAACAACGCGGCAAACGCCTTCAACTGGTCGCGGCTGATGTCCTTCTCATCTTCAAACACCACCCACTGCACACCTTCAGTACACGGCGGCGTGGTGAGCGAGCCGGTGAAGGTCCAATAGGCGCGGTTGGCGGGCAGCAGCCCTGCTGGGTTCAGCTCGTCTTTCACCTGGTCCGTCGTTCCGGCCTTCTTCGGCATGTGCTCCCACAGCGGCGCGATGACGGCATTCGGCGTGCCCTCGTTCAAGCGGATCGAGAAAATCAGCAGCTTGCCCTCGGCGCTCTTGTGCAGCAGTTGCACTTCCATGTCGCTAAGCTTGCCCTTGACGGTGATCTCGCTCGGGTGGTGGAAGCTGAAGCTCACCAGGTCGTAGCGCGTCTCGTTGAACAGAACGTAGCTGCCCGGCGTCGGCGTGACGACGATGGTGTGTCCGTCGTTGACGAGCGTCATGGGGCCGGCAGCGTAGCCGAAGGTGATCGGCTTGAGGGCCTTGTTGATGCGCGCTCCGCGAATGTCGATGGGCGCCTGCTCGTGCCCGGTGCCGCAGATGCGGTTCTCGGGCGAGAGCCTCGGCCACGACGTCGTGCCGTATTTGCCTTCATAATCCCAATGCGAGGTTTGTGCAGCAAGTGAGAGCGGAAGCGCGAACAACAGTGCGAGCAGCGTGCGGGAGCGAAGCATGAATCCTCCAAATATTTAGCAGACTCAATTTTAAAGTGCGGCCCGTCGATGAGTCGCCAAAGAAAAAATAAAAACGCGGAGCCGGATGGGCCCCGCGTTTTGTTGCTTCAAACGTATTACACGCCAGCTTGCTTCTTCAGGTCGGCGGCCTTGTCGGTCGCTTCCCAGGTGAACTCGGGCTCGTTGCGGCCGAAGTGACCATACGCTGCCGTCTTCTGATAGATCGGGCGGCGCAGGTTCAGGCTCTCGATGATGCCCTTCGGTGTGAGCTTGAAGTTCTTGCGCACCAACTCGGTGAGCTTCGCTTCGCCGATCTTGCCCGTTCCGAACGTCTCAACCAGCACGCTCACTGGCTCGGCAACACCAATCGCATACGCCAGTTGAACTTCGCAGCGCTCAGCCAATCCAGCAGCAACAATGTTCTTCGCAATGTAGCGCGCCACATACGCAGCCGAACGGTCCACCTTTGTCGGGTCTTTGCCGCTGAATGCGCCGCCGCCGTGACGACCCGCGCCGCCGTAGGTGTCGACGATGATCTTGCGGCCGGTCAAGCCCGTGTCGCCCATCGGTCCGCCGATCACAAATCGTCCTGTCGGATTGATGTGGTACTTCGTGTTCGCGTCGAGCCATTCCTTGGGCAGCACGGCATCGATGACGTACTTGTGAATGTCGGCGTGGAGCTCTTCGTTGGTGACGCTCTCAGCGTGCTGCGTGCTGATGACGACGGCGTCAATGCGTGCGGGCTTGCCGTTTTCGTCGTACTCGACCGTGACCTGGCTTTTGCCGTCGGGCCGCAGGTACGGCAGCTTGCCGCTCTTGCGCACCGCGGTCAGCTGCTTGGTGAGCTTGTGCGCTAGCGAGATTGCCGCGGGCATCAGCTCGGGGGTCTCGTTGGACGCATAACCGAACATCATTCCCTGGTCGCCGGCGCCACCGGTGTCAACGCCCTGCGCAATGTCGCCGGACTGCTTGTTGATCGTGGAGATGACGGCGCAGGTGTTGGAGTCGAAGCCGTAGGCTGCGTTGTCATAACCGATGCTGGCCACAACGCCGCGAACGAGCGACTGGAAGTCGACGTAGGCTTTGGTGGTTATCTCACCGGCGATGACGACAAGGCCAGTGGCTGTCAGGGTCTCAGCCGCAACACGGCTCATGGGATCCTGCTCGAGGCAGGCATCCAGAATGGCATCTGAGACCTGGTCGGCGATTTTATCGGGGTGACCTTCGGTCACCGATTCAGAGGTAAAAAGAAAACGGTCGCTCAACGGAATACTCCTTATTTTTTGACTCCCTTGCAGGAGAAAGCGCGCCGGATAGGATTTGCCGCGCTTTCACAGACCGAATCTGCTCAAGAGGAACACAGTAAGGGCGGGTGCGCTCCTGTGCTCGTTCTATGGTAATTGGCGGGAGCGTATGGGGGCAAAGCGGCGCAGTGAATGGCGAGAATGCGGGGGTGAATGGGGAAATGAAGCGTTCAGACTCTAGCGCTTCGTTGTACCCTGTAACAATCCAAGCTCGACCGACGCCGCCATAGCCTCATACCCTGCGTCGCTCGGATGCAGATGGTCGCCGCTGTCGTATGCCGGCAGCAAACTCGCCGGATGCGCAGGGTCGCGCAGCACTCGGTCGAAATCCAGAATGGCGTCAAATTTCGCGTGCGTGCGTATCCACTCGTTCAAAGCCTGTCGCTTGGCCTCATTCACTGAAGAGTGATACGGTTCACCGGAATTTTCAAAAGGCGTCAACGTTGCGCCATAGATGATGAGCCCCTTGGCGTGTGCGCGTTCTATCAACTGCGCCAGCGCGGCAATCAACTCATCTGTGCTGACCGTCTCATCCGGACGCTTGAAGTAGTCCGGGAAGCCGATGTCATTAATCCCTTCAAGCACGATGACGTGCGTTACGCCGGGCTGGGCGAGGACGTCGCGGTCGAAGCGCGCGAGTGCGTTGGGTCCGATGACGTCATGCAGAAGTCGATTGCCGCTGATACCGGCATTCAGCACCGCCATCGCCGCGTGGTCCTTGGAATGCGCCAACCGCTTCGCCAAAAAATCGGGCCAGCGATGGTATGCGTCGCGTGTGGACGCGTAGCCGTCGGTGATGGAATCGCCCAGCGCTACCACGGCTCCAGTCGTTAGCGGCGCAATCACCTCGACGCCGGAGAGCAAATAGACAGATGTAGACGTCGTCGCGCCAACAAGCTCGGGTGCCGCGCTCGCATCGCCAGACAATATATATGTCGACTGCGTTCCAAGCTGATGCCATGTGAGCGGGCCGCTTGTGCCGGGAAGATAGATGCTGATGGCGATATTGGAGAACGGTGCAACGTCCATATCAATTGCATCGCTGACCATCAGCGCGCCTGCCGGAATCACGACGGAGGTTTTGCCGTTGAAGGTCAGCGCATGGTCGGAGCCGGTGCGAATCGCAGAACCCTCCGCATGCAACGCCATATGCACGGCGCCCACACGCAGCGGCGCGACGCCATAAGCATTGGAAAGCCGTACACGTACTCGCTGGCCGCCGATGCTGATGTGTGCCACTTCGCGCACGGTCTGATTGGTAAAGCCGGTGTTCTCGCCGTCCGGCAACGCATTGGCGGGCATGGGACTCATCGTCCACGTCGCAACCCAATGCTCGCGGGTAATGGACTGAGCTTGCGACAACACTGCGCCCGCCGCACAGGCGAGTAGAAAAACGCCAACCAGAGATCGCCGCTGCAAGTTTGTTGTACTCATGGGTGAACCATACTCCTCATTCAGTATATGGTTACCCTCGCTGCGCAAAAAAATACGGCCTATCCAATCGCAAAGTTCGCGATGAATAGGCCGCATGACATGCAAGTGTTACGGCGTAACGGTGACCTTAACCGATGCGCTGTTCGATGAGTGGAAGTCCGTGCTGCCGTTGTAGTCGGCGGTGATGTTGTGTGTGCCCACGGAGAGTGATGAGGTGGTGAGTGCGGCCTTGCCGTTGCTCAGCGAGACCGTGCCGAGGAGTGTGGCTCCGTCGTAGAAGCTGACGGTGCCGGTGAGTGAGCCGGATACGAAAGAGGAGACTGAAGCGGTGAAGGTCTCGCTGGCGCCCGACTTCACGGTTGTGCTGCTGGCGCTCAACGTGGTGTTGGTCAGCGCGGCAACGATTGTGTAGGTGTGCAAGACCGGAGTCGCCGCGCTGTAGATGGAGTTGCCGGCTTGCGTTGCCTGAATGATGCAATTGCCGGCGCTGAGGACTTTAGCAGCCGGAACCGCCGGCGTGCCGAAGGTGGTGATGGCGCAGACGGAGGGAGTTGTTGAGTTGAAGCTGACCGTCAGGCCGGAGGTGGACGTTGCGTTGAGCTTGAAGGTTGCGTCTGGTGTGTAGCCCGTGGTTGGGAAGGGCGGAGTGAAGGTGATGGTTTGCGAGAGCTTGTTGATGACGTCCGTGATGGTGCCGCTGGCGTTTAGATAGTTGCCAGTTGTGTCAGTGAAGGTCCACGAATCGCTTGAGTACGAGCCTGCCAGCGTGTGTGTCGTCCCTGAGAGGTTCATCTCAGAGATGAGATTGACACCGTTGTAACCGGTTGCAGTTGCCGTGGCGGTGTGTGGATTGCCATCAAACGCAACGCTGTACGGCGTAACGTGGATCGTCGCTGTTGCCTTGCCAATGGTTACCGAATAGGCGCGCGAGCCTGTGTACGGGCCGGTTCCGGTGCTGCTGTCGGTGGCAGTGACTGTGAAGTTGAACGTGCCCACCGCTGTCGGCGTGCCGCTAAGCAAGCCCGTGCTGGCGTTGAGCGTGAGTCCGGTTGGCTTTGTGCCACCCGTAACCACATAGTTGTAAGTCGCCGTGCCACCCGAGGCCGAAATGTTCTGGCTGTATGCCGTGCCATAGGTCCCGTTGGGCAACGTGGATGGGCTGACGAGAATCGTTGCGGAGTTCACAGTCAGCGTGTAGTTTTGCTTTGCCGTTGCGCCGAGGTGGTCGGTGGCCTGGACGGTAAAGCTGAAGCTGCCGCCCGCGGTTGGTGTACCGCTCAGAGAGCCGCCGCTCGACAGCGTCAACCCGGCAGGCAGGCTGCCGCTGAAAACTGTGAACGTATACGGCGACGTGCCGTTGTTGGCCGTGATGCTCTGGCTGTAAGAGACACCGACGGTTGCGTTGGGCAACGATGACGGCGAGATGGTGAGTGCAACAACGTTGAACGTGTTGCTATCAACGCTGATGAAGTTGGCATTGTGAAAGACCTTGGCGGTCAGAGAATCGCCAGTTTCTGCCGGCGCAATGCTGAGGTCGCCAAAGGTTGCAATGCCGTTGCTGTTGGTTGTCTGTAGCGTGGTTCCGCTCAACGTGCCCAGGTTGGCCTGCATCGCGACGTCAATGCCGGAGACCTTGATGGCAACGCCGTTGTCCAGTATCTGCACCTGCGGTGATGGTGTGATGGTCACCCCGCTCACCTGCTGCGCTGCCGGCTCGGTGGTAAAGCTCAGCGAGTAAGCCGACTGAGTTGCTCCGGAGTCAACACAGGACGGGCCGTAAGCGGTTGTGGTGCGTGGGTTGCCGCGCTGGTCGGTGGTTTCACCCGGCAGCAGATTCGCAATTATGCCGCCGCAGATCGCCGGGCTTTCGGCCAATTCGATCATGGTTTGCGTCGGGCCACCGTAGTTGCCGAGCGGGGCAAGGTAGATGGTGCCGCCAATCACGTTGCCGCCGTTGTCGTTTAACGTGGACCCCTGGTAAATATCCGGACTACTTACGGATGCAGTATTGCCCGAGACGATGGCATTGCTGAGCGTCAAATCAGACTCGTTGAAAATACCTCCGCCAAATTCTGCTTGATTGCCGCTGAAGGTGCTGTTGTTCACCGTCAACTCGCTCACATTCACAACGCCTGCACCGTAGCCCGAATTAGCTTGATTGCCGCTGAAGGTGCTGCCATTCAACGTCAAAGTACCAGTGTTGTAGATTGCACCACCGTATCCGTTATTTGCATGATTGCCGCTGAAGGTGCTGAAATCTACCGTCAAAGTGCCGTTGTTGTAGATGCCTGCGCCATAGGTGAAATCACCCTGATTACCAGAGATGGTGCTTCTGTTGATGGTCAAGGTGCCGCCATTGTTGAAGATTGCTCCACCATGCGGGTTACCCTGTGCGTTTCCATTGCTGATGATCAGATTCTGAATGAGGGCCAGCGTGCCGCCATTGAGTTGGAAGATCAGATAGGTCCCCGCGCCATCGATTGTGACCAGGTTCTTGCGCGTTACTCCGCTGCCGCTGTTTGTGCCGGTGATGGCTGTGTTTGGCGGAATGACGAGCGTGCCGCCGCTGCCCAGCGTGATGGTCTGCGGTGTGCCGAAGATCGTCGGGTCAAAGGTGATGTTGCCCGTGCCGGATGCCGCTGCGGCCGCCAGAGCGTCGCGCAATGAGCAATTGCTGCTGCTCGGGCAGTTCGCCGGAACACCGGTTGCATCATCGCTTGTCGTGGTCACCACGTAGCTCGGCGGCGCGTTGACAACAATGCCAGTCTGGCTGCCGCTGGTAACGCCGGACCCGCTTGCCGTAATGCTTTGCGTGCCGGACAGATCAAAATTCACACTGAACGTCGCCGCGCCGTTGCTCCAGCTTGAAGGCTGAGTGATGGTCGCGGTGCCGTCGGTGCTGCTGCTGATGGTGACAGGACCAGCGAAGCCGGTAGCAACGTTGTTGTACTGGTCATAAGCGGTGACCGTGCCGTTATTCGTTGTGTACTGAAAAACAGGTGATGGATATCCGGTGACCGTGAGGTGCGTTGCCAAACCTGCGTTGACCGTGATGGAGTTGGAGGTTCCGGTATTGCTGTCAACCGTGTCGGTAGCCGTGATCGTTTGCCCACCGAGCGTGACCAACGTCGCGTTGAATGTATGCGTGCCATGGTCGCCTGCAACAAAAGTGTAGTTGGCAGGCAACGTCGCACTTGGATCGCTGCTGGTGAAGTGAACCGTTCCGTTGTAGCCGTTGATGGTGTTGCTGCCACTATCTTCCGCCGTCACTGTGAAGCTGAAAGGCACACCTGCCTGCTGCGGAGTTCCTGCTGATACAGCGAACTTGCTGAAGGCACCAGAGACATCGAAGGGGTCGCTGGTGGCGGTTATCGTGATAACGTCGGAAGCGCCAGAGGGCGAGACAGTGAGACTCACGCCCAGCTCATCGCCGGCGCCAGCCTGATTGATACTCAGGTCGTTGTAAGTTGCTTCACCACCTGAGGTCGGCTGGGTCAAGGTGCCGCTCAGCGTGCCGGAGCCAACAGACAGCGTAATCGGAAGCGGAACACCATTCACTGGATTGGTGACATGGTCTGTCAATGCAACCTGCGGCGCAGGTGTAATAAATGCACCAGCACTGGTGTTTGAGGGCTGTGTATAGAACGCAACTGAGTAATCTGTCTGCACCGAGCCGGCATCCACGCAGGGCGAGGCGACGGAGTAGCCGGTGTAGGTCACGTTCGCATTGGAATAGCCGCGCTGGTCTGTGGTCAGACCTGGGTAGATCTGTGCCGGATCGCCTTCGCAGATTGCTGCGCTACCCGGCAGTGGAATCATGGTCTGCGTGGGACCGCCATAGTTGCCCAATGTGGCAAGGGTCGTGCTGCCTGTGCCGATAAGGCTGCTGCTGGAAAAATAGGAACCGCCTGCATGCTGGAAATCATTGAAGGAGCTTGCGGAGTTGCCATCGACAATGCTGTTGAATACAGTCAACGTTCCCGCGCCTAGATAGATTCCGCCAGCATTAAAACCAGCCTGATTGTTGGCGATGGTGGTGCTGTACAGGTTTGTGTTGCCTTCATCGTCGATTCCGCCACCCCACCATGTGGCCGAGTTGCCGGAGATGGTGCTGTTGATGATGGTCAGTGAGATGCCAGGGCCGGAGTTAGTCGCGATGCCGCCGCCTCTTCCTGAAGTGCCTGTGCTGGCAGCGTTGCCGGAGATGGTGCTGTCGATGACGGTCAGATTACCGCCTGCCAAATAGATGCCGCCGCCATAGGAATAAGGATTGGTGGCAGTGGTGGTCGCGTTGTTATGGACGATGGCGCTGTTGCTCACCGTGACATTGTTGTAGGCCATGATGCCGCCACCGTAGCTGGTTTGTCCGCCATCAAAAAAGCCTGTGCCGCCTGTGATGGTGAGCCCATAGATAAACGTGTTGGCGCCCGCGTAGGTGTGAAAGATGGTGCCGACGTTCGGATCGTTGTTTCCGGAGACGGTCAAATGGTTTGCACCGAGTCCCCAGATGTTGACCTGGTCGGGGCCGTACTGCAATGTTGCCAGCGGCGACGTGGACAATGTAATCGTTGTGCCGCTCAAGCTGGATGCAAAGGTAATATCACCACGCGATGCCGATCTGGCGGCGAGCATGGCATCACGCAGCGTACAGCTATGGCCCACGCTGGTAGGAGTGCAGTTGTCTTTGGTTGCAGTTGTCGGGTCATCCGCGGAGACGTTGACCAAAAATTGATTGGTTTGTATTGAGCCTACGTCAATGTTCGATGCGGAGCTGCAATTTGGATCGAGCGGCCAACCGCGTTGGTCGGCAAGAATTCCTCCATCATCGGCCACCAGGCCGGCGCAGATGGCTGCGCTGCCGGGCAGAAGTGCCATGGTCTCAGTGTCACCGCCGTAGAAGCCGAGCGGCATCAACATCGGGTCAGCAACCACTGCATTGGTTTCAGCCGGATTGCATCCGACACAAGCATTGACGTCATTTTGGTAATACAGGTTGTGATCGGCGCTGGCAAAGCCTGTACTGGTGAAGGCGGTACCGCCGCCGCCGTTTGAATAAAAGATATTGTTACTGACGGCCGAAGGTTGACTGCTGGATGCAGTATCGATCTGGATTGCGCCACCGGATATGTACGAGAAATTTCCGTAGAAAGTATTGTTCTCAATGCCGGCGTGAGCGCCCGATGCAACGTGGATTGCGCCCCCGATGCCTGAAACACTCCCGGACTGATTCTGCGAGAACGTGTTGTCGGCGATTGTGCCGTCCATGCCGCCGGCAAATTCAATTGCGCCGCCGCTGTGGTCGCCCACGTTGCCGATGAACGTGCTGTTATAGACGATCAAATAACCAGCCGGCCCTGAGGCAAGGATTGCGCCGCCGACATGAGAAGCTGCGATGTTATCGATGAATGTGCAGTCAGATACGTTCAACTCATAGTTGTCGATGATGGCCGGCGCGGCATTGGTGATGGTGAGCCCGGAGATGAAGATGGAGCCCTGGGTAATGGTGAAGGCGGTATACGAAAAGAGATTGCCGTCAATCGTCAAATTTTTCGGCCCCGGACCAGTGATCACCAGCGTGCCGCTGGCTGAGATGTTGATCGCCGGCAATGAGCTGGTCAGCGTGATCGTCTGCGGCGTACTAAAGAGAGAGCCAAAGACTATGTTGTCACCGGCTACGGCGTGAGTAAGGGCATAGCGCAGTGAACCTGTATCGGCTACGTTGTCGCTGGTGTCAGTGACTGTCCATGTTGTGGCATGAGCGCTGACAACAGAGAAAC
>CAIMNN010000088.1 GCA_903842845.1 uncultured Acidobacteriaceae bacterium
CGCTCGATCCTGCGCAGCAGTTCGACCCGCAGACGCTCCTGCATTTGCGTAAAGTTCATGTGGAAATTTCGCCAACAGCAATGGGCGCAGGCCTGGTGTGTTTTCCTAGGGAAAAGTCACTGCCGCTTCTTCTACTGTGTTTCTTCCATTCTCTGCCACTCGACCATACTAAGTGTCTTAAATCGCACGCATTCCGTTGACGCGAAATCCACAACTCACTAAAGTGTCACTACCAATCTCGGATTGGGGTTAGGACATGAAGCAACGCCCGGATGACCGCTCTCTTTGAGCAGGAAGCTCTTTTCCAGCTCAGGTTCATCTGCTGCATTCACCCCCTCCCCCATCTCCGTTTTCCAGATCTGCGCACCACGAGTATGAGACAGAGCCTGAGACCAGGGCCGATAACCAAAGAACAGGACCGAAGAAGCCTGACCCTTTGCCCATGGTCTCAATGCCCCGCGGATCGATCGACTGTAAGCCAGAATTGGCGGGCAGTTTTGGAACAACGGAGAATGCAATATGGAAGTCTGTGTGCAATTGAAAGTGTGCGAAGGGTGCGGCTCTTTATGGCTCCGCGCCCAGGAACTGAAGACCGTTTATTGCAAGACGTGCGAACACAAACTGCGCGAGTTTCCCTCGCCTGAATCCCGCAAACGCCGCGGCCGGCCTTGCCGCAAACAGATCTCACGGCTCTACGCGGTCGCCGCCGAGTACGGGGGCAGGCGATGAGCGCAGCGCTAAGCAATCCACTTTTCTGGCAGGTGACGGAGGAAATTCACCGCGGCCGAGCCAGCCTATCGGCCTCAGCCCGCAAGCCTGTCCGGTCTGTCCGAATCCGCCCCGCCCCCGAGCCTGTCACCGAGCTGCATGAGAGCTTCGGCTTTTACCGCAAACATACCGAAAATCTTCTCCGCCGCTATCTGTACGCATCCATGCAGGTGGGGCGTGCGCCGTCCATCCTCGCGGACCCGGTCGGCCGCGGATGGGTGTCAAGCCGACCGGTCAAAACCTTCGAGGACGCGGTCATCTTCGTCCTCGACATTGAAAAATGCATCGAGGAGCTTGAACCCTTCGACCGCGAGCTGCTCACACGGGTCGTGCTGCAAGAGTACACACAGGCCGAAGCCGCTGGTATGTTGGGCTGTTGCGTGAGAACCATCAGCTACAAATTCCCACTCGCGCTCGACCGTCTGACAGAAAAACTACTGCGCGCGGGAATTCTGGTTCTGCCATTCTAGGTACTGCCTAGCCGTTTCCTCAGGCCCCCCAGGTCTGCGTTGTTTTCTGGAGTATTTGTTGATATGACTCGATTTAGGGAAAATGCATGAACATAGCTGAGTGAATTTCAAATCGGGCAGAAAAACCCTCAAAGCGACAGATTTCCTCAATCATTCTGGCTGTGTACAACTGAAAGCGACTACCGTCAAGCAGATAGGCTTGGCATACACTATTATCAATACCAGCCGAACGAAATCGTTACGAATAAGGATATTCGAGATCATGCAAAACGAAGAATTCCTCACCAGATTACAGGCACACGCAACTTCTTTCGCGAAAGCTGTGGCAAC
This sequence comes from uncultured Acidobacteriaceae bacterium, assembly GCA_903842845.1. Lineage (GTDB taxonomy): Bacteria > Acidobacteriota > Terriglobia > Terriglobales > Acidobacteriaceae > CAIMNN01. Next base: position 1,569 of record CAIMNN010000088.1, read on the forward strand.
TAACGAAGGTCAATGGATTATTAAGGGATTCATTGATGTCTACCGTAAAATCTATACCATTTCTGTCGATACCAAAATCACATCCAAGGTTCTTGAATTACTGCTGTTTCCGATGTTCCTGGAATTTGCGAAGACAAATGGGCTGAAGATTGAACTCTCGCCTCATCAGAATTTTTATCCTGATTTGACATTTATACACGAGAAGAGTGGTCGTAAATATGCAGTCGACATCAAGAGCACCTACCGAGTTGATGACAAGAATGTAAATGGTATGACTCTCGGTGCATTCACTGGATATTTTCGGAAACGTGAAAGTACGAAGAATACTCTTTATGCATATGGCCAATATTCTGGTCATTTTGTACTCGGCGTAGTTTATTCAAAATGTGAAGATGCAATCGATGAGCGAAAGATTTTTACACTTGAAGATTTGGACAAAATCCCCTCAGTCATTAAAGATTTTAGCTTCTTTGTGCAACCCAAATTCCGTCTGGCCTCCTCACGTCCTGGAAGTGGAAATACTAAGAATATTGGTTCTATCACTAAACTGGACCAATTGATTAACGGAATAGGCCCGTTTGAAAAATTGGGGGAAGAGGTCTACGACGATTACTGGATGTTCTATCTCACACGTGATATGGCCAAAGCTCTTGAAATTGAACGACCTTACACAAACCTGAAGGGCTATCTTGAATACAAAAAGCGTGGAGCTGACTCTTTACGCGAACACGAAAAGGAAATTGTTGATTTTGACGATGACGATGATGCTAATGCGGATGAAACTGAGAATGGAGATGATGCAGAATGAGAATTATTCCATTAGTTCCGCCAATCAAATGCCAAGGTATCAAGACAAAACTTGTAGACGATATTCGACAATTGGTTGGTGACATCGAGTATTTTAGATGGGTCGAGCCTTTCTGTGGCTCTTGCGTCGTCCCTTTCAATCTACGGCCCCCAAAGGCTTTGCTATGCGATTCAAATGTACATATTGTGAATTTCTTCCGTGCTATTCAAGATCACAAAATCACTGCTCAAGATGTAAGAGAGTTCTTGCGTGACGAAGGTGCTAAACTTCGCAAACAGGGTGAAGACTACTTCTATGAAGTTCGTAAACGTTTCAATGAAAATCATGCTTCACTTGATTTTCTTTTCCTAAACAGATCATGCTTCAACGGCGTTATGCGATTCAATAAAAAAGGTTACTTCAATGTCCCATTTTGCCGGAAGCAAGACCGGTTCGCAGCTGCATATATTACTAAGATATGCAATCAGGTTGCAACTGTTTCATCTGTGATTGCAAATGTAGATTGGGAATTCCGTACATCTGAATTCAAAGAAACTATTGCCGAAGTGACTGATTGTGACTTTGTATATGCTGATCCACCTTATGCTGGACGACATACTGATTATTTCAATAGTTGGTCATCTGAAGACGAGCACGACCTTGGAACACGTCTTGCCAGTCTTCCATGCAAATTTATTCTTTCTACTTGGCATAGTAATGAATTTCGTTCAAATCACGCAATGAACGATAAATGGCAGAATGAACCATTCCACATTTTCACTAAAGAGCACTTTTACCACGTGGGTTCAAGTGAAGATTTGCGACATCCAATGCTGGAAGCACTGGTAACCAATTTCAGAGCTGAGCACAATCCTGCTAAACGGGAAAAGCGTCAGCAAACTTTGCCTCTTCTTGATTTTCTTTCAAATAAAGAGTCCATATTCTGCGAAAATTAGCCGCTTCAACTTCTTAGATTATTGACTACCCGCGCCGTTCCATTTCTTCTTTTACATCTCCCCAGGGAGTGCCTTGACGCCTGTCATCCTCCAACGTCTCAAGACGCTTGTCCAACTCAGCCTGCTGAGCCGCGGTCAAGGCGAGTTGTTCATTATCAAGACTGTTCCACAGCATTGCAATCAGCGCAATCCGCTCCGAAGCGGGCAACCGTGTAAGCTCATCCTGGGTTCGCATATCCATATCACCAATACTACGAGTGAAGCTGCGCCGACTCAAGTCGCTCATAAGCGACGCACAAAACTATTGTTTACTTTTCTTAAATCGCCCGCACCAGCCGCCCCGGCAGGCTGAACAGCGCGCGCACCAGGTCCAGCACCCCACCCACGGCGATGCCCAGGATCCGGAATGGCAGCAGCACCAGCCACACCAGCGGAAAGAGCACCAGCGCCAGAATCGCCAGCGGCCAGCACAGTACCAGCAGAATGCACCACAGCAAAAACTTGACCATCACTTTGACTCCTTGCGAGGGCGCGAATCGATTCAGGGCAATTATATTCCAGCTTCTTCACCGCATTTTGCAAATAGTCGGTTGCCATCTGCTGAGCCTGAGCCATAATTAATGCTTTGGTACAAAGACAACGCTAATGGTGGTTTCGAATTCGACAGGTATGTTGTTCAACATGTACGGTCGGTAAATCCAATACTTAATGGCATCCAGTGCCGCTTGCTGCAACATGGGGGGGCCACTGACAACATGGAGTGACTGCACCATTCCCTTGGTACTGATCACAGCATTCAAGACGACTGTACCAGAAACATGATTCTCAAACGCCTCTTCCGGATAGACTGGCTCGAGCTTGGTAGTCAGCATTTTCTCGGCTACGCCGCCTGCGATTAGCACTCGCCTCGGCATAGGATACATACAAGGTGAGGGCCGCAGCACAATGTCTTGGTCTTCCCGTCTTTTTGTCAACTCGTCAATCGTTCGTTGTACCTCAACGTCAATGGGAAGCCTCTCATCCCATACCTCATGAAGCGGGAGAAGTTTACGCATTGCACACTCGACATAATTTTTCTCGATTGTCACAGGTCGACCGGTTGCATCCGTGCCCGATGTCATGCCGAATGCGACGAGATACGCATCGCGTGTTTCCCACCGTTCCTTTTGACCTTGTTTTAGTACAAGGATGGCCCGGTCTAGCTCCAGCACAAGTGACTCACGAGAGAGTTCCGATGACGCAATCTGCGCGTATTGAGGAGCGGTTGCTGGATCCTGCGAATTTCCTGCCGGGCAGGCAAAGAAGCAGGCAGCGAGGACGATGAAGTTAGCCAAGAGCACGTTCGCACGCAACATCGCTACCTCCTCAATACTATTAGACACCGTGAATGCGGAAGAAGTTCCAGTGATCAAACTCAGACGATATTATTAGCATTTTGATTCTATCGCCGCCTCCCCGCCAGTTACTTTCATAATTGCTGTGCATTACAATTTCTTTCGGAGCGCGAAAAGAATGACCACACCCGCCATCCGCTGGCAGCCGCATCCTGCCGACAGGCCCGACACACACGACCTCATTCGCGGCCGCGCGCGCGTCGGCGACTTTGACCTGACCGTCCTCACCGACGGGCCGTACCTGCTCGACGGCGGCGCGATGTTCGGCGTGGTGCCGAAGCCGATGTGGCAGCGGCGGACGACGCCGGACGCGGAGAACCGCATTCTGCTGGGGACGAATACTGTTCTGCTGCGCGATGGTAAACAGACCATCGTCATTGAGACTGGCATTGGCAACAAGCTGGACGAGAAGATGCGGGGAATCTTCGGGGCGCAGAAGGTTTTGCCGGCGGCGTTTGCGGCGGCGGGCGTGCGGCTGGACGAGGTGGACGTTGTTGTGAACTCACATTTGCACTTTGACCACTGCGGGTGGAACACGACTCGACGGGCGGACGGGCAGATTGAGCCGACGTTCAAGAATGCGCGCTACTTTGCGCACCGCGGCGAGGTGGAGAATGGACGACTGCAACGGGAGCGCGACGCGGTGAGCTACATAGCCGCGAACTACGAGCCGCTGATTGAGACGGGTCAGATGACGCTGCTTGAGACGCGGGCGGGGGCGACGGAGGAGATTGTGCCGGGGATTTCGGTGGAGCTGTTCCCGGGGCACACAGCGCAGATGATGGCGGTGCATATTGAATCGGGCGGCGAGCACGCGGTTTATATTTCGGACCTGATTCCGACGAGCGCGCACCTGGACGTGACCTGGTGCATGGGCTACGACCTGGACCCGCTGTCGGTGATCGAGGAGCGGAAGCGGTTTTATCAGCGGGCGATAGCTGAGGAGTGGCTGGTGCTTTTTACGCACGACCACCACACTCCGTTTGGCCGCGTGACGGTGAATGAAAAAGGCAAGCCGGTGATGAAGGCGGATGCGGCGATTTAATTATTTGGACGCAGTAGAAGCTTTACGTCTGTTGGAGACGATTTCACTTTTATAAATTGAAATAGTTTGGCGCGTCCGGCTTCAGCTCACACGCTGCGCTTGCGGAAGAGGTCATCCTTCTCGCATTTGGGGCATTTGACACATTCCAAACAGCATACGACCAGCACTGCAACGCCGATAGTGGCCATTATCGCCAGCAGGTTTCCGTGCGCGTAGATCCAATTCATCAGGCCGTGCATCCGTGGGGGACCTCGATCCAGTGAGCTTACACGTGCAAACGTACTGTTAACTATCTTGACGTTTGCTTGCGAGAAAAGTGTAGCACTTATATGACACCATCGTCATTTTCCACTTGCCAAAGAGCGAATAAAGGGCGAATATAGAAACGATGTCGGCGCAGCTTCAGCCCGTGCTTGTAACCAATCCCACTGCGGGAGGGGTGGCCGCGCACCTGCGCTCGGTGAACGCAGACGACCCGCGAAATTTGGCGGGGCGGGGCGGGCCGCTGCTGAGCTGGCTGTTTGTGGACCTGAACTCCTACTTTGCGAGCGTGGAGCAGCAGACGCGGCCGGAGCTGCGCGGCAAGCCGGTGGGGATATTGCCGATGATGGCGGAGACTACGTGTTGCATCGCCGCGAGCTACGAGGCAAAAGCGTTTGGGGTGAAGACGGGGACGAGCGTGGCGGATGCGCGGCGGTTGTGCCCGGAGATTCGGTTTGTGGAGGCGCGGCACGAAGTTTACGTCGAGTACCACCACAAGATTGTTGCGGCGGTGGAGCATTGTTTGCCGGTGACCGGGGTGTATTCGATTGATGAGATGGGCTGCCGGTTGATTGGCCGCGAGCGGCCGCTGTTGGCGGCGATGGAGCTGGCGCGGCAGATCAAGCGGCGGATCCAGAGCGAGGTGGGGGACACGCTGAGGTGCTCGGTGGGATTGGCGACGAATCGGTACCTGGCGAAGATTGCGACGGATATGGACAAGCCGGATGGGCTGATTGCGCTGACGCCGGATATTTTGCGCGGGGCGTTGCTGCGGCTTGAGCTGCGCGATCTGCCGGGGATTGGCCCGCGGATGGAGAAGCGGCTGCACGAGGCGGGGATACGCACGATGGAGCATTTGATGGAGCTAACGGCCGAGCAGTGCGGGCACGCGTGGGGTTCGGTGTGGGGCGAGCGGCTGTGGCACTGGCTGAGGGGCGAAGACTTTGAGATGGGCGAGATAGAGCATCCGAAGTCGGTGGGGCACCAGCATGTTTTGTCGCCGGAGATGCGAACGCCGGAGCGGGCGTGGTCAGTGGCGCACAAGTTGTTGCACAAGGCGGCGATACGACTGCGGTCGGGTGGGCTGTGGGCATCGCGGATATCAATGGCTGCGAGCTTTCAGCCGCCGGATGTGACCGAGGCGGACACGCGTCCGGAGGGGGCTGGTGCGGCGGAGAGCAATGGAATGAACGGGATGCAAAAGGCTGGCGGGTTCCGGTGGGGACCGCCGCCGAATTTGTACAACACGCCGGGGCGGCGGAGCTGGTCGGCGGAGATGCGGCTTTCGGAGTGCCAGGACAGCGAGTCGCTGATACACGCGCTCAAGAAACTCTGGGAGTCGCGGCCGCAGGGGCCGATGTATGAGAAGCCTTACTTTATCGGGGTTCAGTTGGCGGAGCTGGTTCCGGACCCGCTGCATACGTTGAATCTTTTCAGCGAGTTGGACGGAGAGGTGCGGCGGCGGCGGCTGTCGGATGCAATGGATGAATTGAACGGGCGGTATGGGCTGGCGACGGTGGCTCCGGCGGCGATGCTGACGGCGGTGCAGAAGCAGGCTGCGCCGACGCGGATTGCGTTCTCGAGTGTGCCGGAGCTTTTTTAGGAGTCAGAAGTCAGAAATCAGGGGTCAGGGTGTAGAGCTGTGGGTCGACAAAAAGGGTGTTTCATTTGGAGCGATTTGATGAGCTCGAGATCTACAGATGAAGGGGTAGTGTAGAGCTGTAGGTAGTCATTTGGAGGGTGAGTGTGGTGGTTTTTGCGCGTTTTGCGCGCAAAAAACAGGGACTACCGCCTACGCCTGGCGGCTTCCGCCTTCGCTCAAGCTTCGGCGTGACAAGTCGGCGCGACATGGGGATTAGGAACTAGGGATTAGTTTATAGATATTTTTAAAAGCTATAAATATGCGCGCTGCCATCTTTTCAGTAGGCACCTACTTTATTGCCTCGGGGGCGCGGCAAGGCCCCGGCTTAATTGCCTCGGGGGCGCAAGGCCCCC
>CAIMNN010000089.1 GCA_903842845.1 uncultured Acidobacteriaceae bacterium
ATGCAGCAACGGCGCAAAGCGAATCTCTGCATACACAACGCCGTCGGCCCGCAGTTGCTCAAACAGATCCGCAACCACTACTTCCAACGACTCCGCACGCTGCATCAGCAAAAATCCCTTCGGCGCACGGCTCAAAAAATCTGCGAGGTTGGTGCACTTTGCCGGAGCGACGAACTCCTGCGCGTACACCGCTTCGGTCACATGAGGCGACAACCGCCGCACCGCTTCATAGCTCAGCGAGCAATCCAGATGCAGGTGCAGTTCGATCTTGGGTAATTTGCGCAGGTCCATAACTATTATTGCGGCGTGATGATGCCGCCGACGGCGGAGCGGCGTGGCAGAACGATTCCGCGATGGTCAATTTCTGCTGGCGGTTTTGCCGGCGCACTTTCATCAATCGCCTCGCGTTCGACAATTGCGCCGCCGCAGGCTGGGCACCAGTCGGCCTTGGTAGCCGCGGCAATCTCCGCGCGGCAGTTTGTGCAAACTCTTTCCATGACTCCAGTCTAAAACTATTGCATCGCTTCTCCACACGTCAAAGTTTTAATAACTGTCTATCTCTGCACCCTGCTCTCTGATCTCTGACCCCTGTAAACTAGATCCATGCATCTTCCCCTGCGCTTGGTGGCCATCGACCTCGACGGAACGCTGCTCGACGGCATGGGCCACGACCTGAGCGAACGCAACTTCAAGGCTCTGCGCGCCGCCGAGGCCGCTGGTATTCGCGTCGTAGTCGCCACCGGCCGCAGAATGGCTTACGCCGCGCCGGTTTTTGAGCGCCACGGCTTCAGCCCCGAGATGCCCATCATCAGCTCGAACGGCGCGGTCACGCGGACACTCGACGGCACTCTACTCAGTCAGCACAAAATGTCCGCGGATGTCGCGCGCCAACTTTGCGGACTGTTGCGCCCCTTCGGCGTAGTCGTCTTCACTTTCGACCGCGCAAGCAGCGGCAATCATCGTGAGCTCGTCGTCGAGGACCTCGGCGAAACCAGTCGCCACATCGCGCTCTGGGCCGAGGCCAACCGCAACGCCATCGAGGTCGTCAATCCGCTCGAAGCAGCATTCGACTCTGGCGAAGACCCAATCCAGGGCATGGTCGCTGGCTCAATCGCGCAGATGCGCAAAGCCGAAGCCGCGCTCGCCGCATCGCCGCTCTCAAAATTCTGCGCCGCCATACGCACCGAATACCCCGCGCGCGACCTCTCCATCGTCGACTTGATGCCGCTCGGCATCTCCAAAGGCGTTGCCCTGCGCGAGCTGTGCGTCGTGCTCAACATCGACCGCAAAGCGACCATGGCCATCGGCGACAACTGGAATGACCTCGACATGCTGGAGTGGGTTGCGCAGGCGGTTTTGATGGCCAACTCCGCGCCCGAGCTCAAAACCCGCGCCAAGCTCGAAGGCTGGAAGATCGCCCCCTCGAACGTTGAGGACGGCGTAGCCGTCATATTAGAGAGGACTCTGGCGCGGCAGCAGACTCAATCAACAACTTGAGGTTTTTCGCCACCGGCCCCACTCCATTTTCTGTAAAATCAAACACGCGAGAATGAAACACTTTCACAATCCGGCATTTGCTCTGCTGCTCACCGCGGCTGCGCTCTCGCTTTGCCTGCCTGCTCGCTGTGCCGAGCGCATCACGCTCAAGAACGGCTTCACTATCGATTGCGACCACCACGCAAACGTCAAAGACAAGCTGCGGCTCTACCTGAACAAAACCGAAGATAGCTTCATTGAACTGCCCGGCGATGATCTGGTTGCAAGCGAAGTGCTGCCTGACCTGCCGCCACCGGAGCCGGAGCCGGATAAAACTGCGACCGCTGCAACACCCACGATAGCCAAAAGCACGCACAAGAGCACTACTCTCAACGCGCAGCTCAACACCGCCGACCTGCATGAGATTCTGGTGCGTGAAAGCGCCGAGCACAACGTCGATGTCGACCTGCTCGCGAGCATCGTGAAGGCCGAGAGCGGCGGCAATACGAACGCGGTCAGCCATGCCGGAGCGCAGGGACTGATGCAACTCATGCCTGCAACCGCGGCCAGTCACGGTGTGGACAACAGCTTTGCACCGGCACAGAATGTGCACGGCGGCTCGGCCTACATTAACGAACTGCTAACTCGTTACCACGACAACCTCGCACTGGCGCTGGCCGCTTACAACGCAGGCCCTGCGGCCGTGGATAAATACAAGGGAATTCCGCCCTACGCCGAAACCCGCGCTTACGTCGCCTACGTCATTCACGAGTTTAACCGCCGCGTGCGCGCCCGCGAAAGCGCCAAGCCGTTAAACTAGAAACGTACCTGTCACACTTCGGAGTTCCGTTTGAAAAAGAAGCAACTGATACTGGGCGCAATTGTGCTCATCGCCCTTGTGGCGTTTTGGTTCTGGGGCCGCAACCGCATTCATTTTGACTTTGCCGTCTTCCGTGACCAGCTGGTGAAGGCAAACTGGTGGATGATCGCGCTCGCTCTCTGCTGCATTTACATTGGCTATCTCTTCCGCTCCATGCGCTGGGCCTATTTGTTGCGTCACCATAAAAAACTGCACCCCTTGGCGCTCATCGATACGCAGGTCATCGGCTTCACCGCCATCGCGCTCATCGGCCGCGTCGCTGACCCGGTGCGCCCATTCCTGGTCTCAAAGAAGACCGGCCTTCCACTCAGTTCACAGATCGCTGTATACATTGTTGAGCGTCTCTTTGACGGCGGCTCCTTTGCGCTCATTCTCTCGCTCGCACTCTTCTCCGTGCCTATGCACATTGCGCCGCTCACCGGGCAGGAGCATGGATTCTTCGCCACGCATCCGCTCTTCACCGCGTATCTCAAGCGTTACACCGGCCTCATCGCCACCGTTTGCGGAGCGCTCTTCATGATCGCAGTCCGCTTCTATGGCGACCGCATCGCGCGTGCTGCGGAAAAACTGCTCACGCCCATCTCTGAAAAATTCGCGCATTCGGTCGCGCACAAGATCCACTCTTTCCACTCCGGCCTCGACATCATGCGCAGCTTCGGCGACTTTGCCTGGGTTGCTTTCCTGTCCATCGCCATGTGGGGGTTGATCACCGTCACTTACATCTTCACCATGCACGCCTTCACAGCCAGCCCCGAGCTTGCCGGAATGACCTTCTCGCAAACTGTGGGTCTGATGGTGGCAAGCGGCGGCGCGGGTGCAATTCAACTGCCCGTCATCGGCTGGTTCTCAACCATCGGCATTGTCGCCGCTGCTCTGACCGGCTTCTACCATGTGGCCACTGAGCCCGCCACCGCCTGCGCCGCCACACTGCTCGTCGTCACATTTTTGAGCATTGTTCCAGTGGGATTGATCTGGGCGCAATTTCAGAACGTCAGCCTGCGCAAAGTTGCCGAAGAGAGCGAACACGACGTCGAAGTGCTTGAAGAAGACGAAGAGGCTGCGGAGCTCTAAGGCCCCGCAGCCTCTTCATTCTGCCAGTCCGGTAAGTTATGCGTTATTCAGCCTTATTCGTTTTACAACTTAAATCAGTTGCAGCTTCACCAGGAAGTCATACACATAATAGGCGGCCAGAATCACGCTGGCGATGACGACCAGCCACCGACTCAGTCGGATTGCTGGCTCGATCTTCGCGGCCTTGGCGGCAATCTCTGCCTGCTGGGCGCGTTCGGCGGCAAATGCTTCGCCGAGAAAGAGTTCATCGTCCTCGTCTCGGGTCAGCCGTGCACGGTAGACGCGCAACACCAAGGCAAAGACAACCAGTGCAAACCAAAACGACCACAAAAAAATTGTGAAAATAGTCATTGAGCTCCTCCTCTGAATTTTCTTCCAATCAACCGCAACCCAAGCCAAACCTGACCGGCGGGTCCGCAAATTTGAAGGGCTCGTCGGCCAGAGCGGCCGTTCGCACAACATCATACCCCTGAAAGCTTCCAACTGTCGTGATTACTGTCACAGAATATTTCTTCCATGCCATCAAAATATGCTCAATTCCAGCGGTTTTCGCATCCCAATGCGCTCCCGAAGCATCCAAAGGATTGAATGTCTGCAACTGCTCACTTGAAACGGGAATCCTTTACCGCGTAAAGTAATAATGAAGAGATCGCCACAGGAGGCTACATGGCAACAGAAACAGCTGTAAAAGCGGCTCCCCTTACACTCACTCCCTCGGCTGCGGCCAAAGTGCGTGAGATCATGGCAACGCAGGACCCACTGCCTGCCGGACTGCGCATCGGCGTCGTCGGCGGCGGTTGCTCAGGCTTCCAGTACTCCATGTCCTTTGAGAACCAGGCTGGAATGATGGACAAGGTCTTCACCTTTGACGACCTCAAGGTATTTGTTGATGCCACATCGGTCATGTACCTCAACGGCTGCACCGTCGATTACGTCGAGACCCTCGAAGCCGCAGGCTTCAAGTTTGACAATCCCCAAGTCAAAAGCACGTGCGGCTGCGGCTCGTCCTTCAGCGTCTAGTTCAGCTTCCACACACAACAAAGGCCCGGCATTGACCGGGCCTTTGCTTTTGCAATTTTCATTTGCGCTACTAAAAAATATTGTTGCCGGATTGTCCTGAGCTGCCGCCGGACTGTCCTGTCCCCGAACCGGTGCCGTTGTTGGGGTTGCCCCAGGCAGTGCCGTTGTTTCCGTTGTTGTTGTAGTCGCCGCCAACGCCCGTCGGATTAAATCCGTATCCCGGTTGGTTAGTCTGGCCGCCAACCCCACCTGCTCCGCTGGCATAGTACTGCTCAAGCGCCGGGTCGAAGATGAACTCCCATTCGTTGTACTTGTTGCGCTTGCGATACGTGATCATCGTCGACTTGGGGCTGTTGGGTGAAAATCCAATGATGCCACCGCCGCCAAACGTCTGCCCCGACAACCCATTGCCGGACTGGCCATTCTGACCATTCTGTCCACTCGAGCCCTGCTGCTGTTGAGCGTACGCGCTGGAACCGCTTGTCGGGTTGTAAGGCTGCTGCGTTGAGCTCTGATTGCTCTGGTCGGTCCCGGTTCCTGAACCGGTTCCACTCCCGCTGCTGCTGTCATTCGAACCAGTCTGCCCTTGTTGACTTGAGTCGGTGGGATTACCGCCGAACAGATTGTTGTTTTGCACACCCACTGGACCTATGCCGCCACCCAGTCCACCGCCCATGATCGGCTTGCCAAAAAAACCCAGCGTCTTCGTCTTCGCCTGGCCGTAACGGATTATCTTCCACTCGTCCTTGCCTGTGGTCGGGTCTTTGTACTTCTTGCGCAGATAGCGGATGTTGTTCGTCTTCACCAGTGCCTCAAGGGTTGGTGGAAAGGCGCGAGTTTTGCGATGATACAGCTCGATGGCGCGCATGTACTGCTTGCCCCGCTGCTGCGTCTCCAACTCCTGGTCCCTTTGCAGTTGCTTGATCACCTTGGGCATGGCGACGCTCAGCCAAATAGTCAGGGTGAAGAGAATAAAAATGACCGCAAGCAGCGTGTAGCCTGCCTCGTGCGCCCTGCCTCTCCCCTTCGTCCCTGTTGACTGCTGCGTCATTGCTCTGCTCAATTCCGTTCGCCGGAGAACTCCACCGGCTGCGTGTTCTTGTAGCTCAGGTCGGTCACCTGCACGTTGTTGGGCGTGATCGCGCCTATTTTGTAGCGATGATCGACTATCTCGCCCGTGTGTGCGATGAAAATATCCTCACCGCGGCTGAAGAATGCGCTCAGGGTCTTATCCCTGGTCTGCGTGTAGCCGAAGTACTTCAGGTCTATCGGCGGTGCCTTGGGAACCTGAGGAATTGTCACCTCTGGCGTGCCATTCGGTCCCGTGTTGCGCGCATCCTTGAGCGGCTGCTCCATCTCTTCAAGCGGCAGTGAATCCGCTGAGAAGACATTCCGTCCGCGTCCGCCGTAAAGGATGGCCTCCGACTCGCCCAACCGCGCAAGATTCAGCTCAGGATTGATATTGTCGTCTGCGATCTTCTCCGCCGCTGGACCATTTGAATTCTGCTGCGGCCCCTGACCGGCAGCGTGCTGTTGGTTCGCCACAGGTTTGGCCGAAGTGTTGTTTGCTGCCGGCTTGGATGAACCGCCAAATATCTCCCAGAGCGCTACCACCAGGATCACTGCAAAGAGTCCGGCCAGGAGGTAAACCTGACGCTTGTTTTCAGTACCAAGCTTGATCGCCATGGTTATATGCCCCCCTTGCTTTTGTTCGCTGCCGGGTTCGGGCTTTTGCCGCCCTTGCCTTTGTCGCTGCTCTGGTCATTTTTATCTTCCGGCATGCCGGTTTTGTCTTCCGGCTTTTCGCTCTTGTCCTCAGGAACATTGGCCGCATCGCCGGGGCGCATCCAGGTTGAGACCTGAAGCCGCAGGTTGACCGTGCCGCCCTGCTGGCCGGTAAGCGCCATGCCGCGCACTACAAAAAAGTTCTCGTCCCGTTCCAGCCCGTTGATGAAGCGCAGCATTCCCGTGTAATCACCGCTGACGGAAGCGTCAATCGGCACCTCGGTCAGCGAGTCGCTCGGCTTGCCCTTGCCATAGGCCACGCGCGTCAACCGTACGCTGTTCTTCACGGCGATATTACCCAGGTGAACTGCAATCGTCGAGTAGTTCGACGGAACGCGCTTCGAGAGAAAATCCTTTATCTCCGTGCGGCTCAGTTCAACCTTCTTGTCCAGCCCGCGCAACGGTGCGGTCCGGTTCTCAAGCACCAGTAATTGAGTCTGGCGTTTCAGTAACTCGTCGCTCTTGCTGGCGCTCACATCTATCCAGTCAAAAGCTACGCGTATGCCGAGCACGAGCACGACCACAAAAAGCAGAACCGCCACAACAGCGTGCCAGGTCAATGGAGAGCGCAATTGTTCTTTTACATCAGAGAAGTTGCTCATTGCTGAACTCCTTGCGGGGCTTGTGCAGGAGGAGTACTCGGCTGCTGGTCTTGCGGAGTTTGAGGAATCAGCGGCGAGCGGAAGATCGGCCGCGGGGGCAATTGGCGCTGCTCGGGCCGCTGCGGCGGATTGTTCGGGTCAAATCCGGGTGGCATGCGGCGCGGCATACCGTTGCGATTTCCAAACGGCTGCGGCTGTCCTGCTTGTATCGGAAAGCGCCCCTGAGGTTGAGGATTCTGATTTGCCGCCGGGGCCGTCGGCATCGGCCGAGGCGAGGTCACAGGACGAACCTCAGCCG
>CAIMNN010000090.1 GCA_903842845.1 uncultured Acidobacteriaceae bacterium
CAGAGCTGCGACGCAAATTGCCCGCATAAAGCTGAGCCGCTCTTCTTGACAGCGAGCAACGGCGTTACCGGCGCGGGTGGTTTGAGCTTTGAGAAGCCGCTGACGACCAAGGACGCGAGCCGCGATTATGACGAGTTCATCTCCGACCCGGCCAAGCCAGTTCCCTACCGCGCGCGGCCCATCGACAACAACGACTACCAGGGTTGGGGCGATTGGCTCGTAGCCGATCAGCGCTTTGTCGACGGACGGCCCGATGTGCTGACCTATGTGAGTGAACCGCTGACCGAACCGCTGAAGTTGAGCGGCGCGCCGCTGGTGAACCTCTACGCGTCGACGAGCGGCACGGATGCCGATTGGGCGGTGAAGCTCATCGACGTTTTCCCGGGCACCGTTCCCGAGCAGCAGGAGATGGGCGGCTATGAACTTTCCATCTCGCTCGACATCTTCCGCGGACGTTACCGCACTAGCTTCGAACATCCGCAGCCCATCGAAGCGGGCAAGCCGTTGCTCTACCAATTCGCGCTGCCCACAGTGAACCACGTGCTGCTGCCTGGGCACAGGCTGATGGTGCAGGTGCAGTCGACGCTCTTCCCGCTTTACGACCGCAATCCGCAAAAGTATGTGGAGAACATCTTCTGGGCAAAGCCGGGCGATTATCAGAAAGCGACCGAGCGCGTTTATCACATTGTAGGCGCGCAGAGCTTTATTGAATTGCCGGTGGTGAAATAGCAGCGTCCGGTAAATAGCGTCTAGCCAGTGGAGATTTTTGGGAGAGCAAAGGTTGTTGAGAAATCGAATTCAACTCTTTCAATATTCCTACTGGCTAGACGCTAAACGCTTGACGCTTATTCGATCTGCGTAAATGAAATCTCCTCGCAAATCTCCGTGTGCTTCATTGATTTAAACTAGAGATATATGATTCCCACGCTCGAATGGACGCCGAAGGGCGTCAACTTTATTGACCAGACCAAGCTTCCGCTTGAAGAAACCTACGTACTCGCCACCAGCTACGAAGAAGTCGCCGATGTCATCGTGACCATGGTTGTGCGCGGCGCACCGGCTATCGGCGTGGCCGCGGCTTACGGAGTTGCAATCGGCGCAAAGGATTCAAAGGCTGCGACGATTGCGGATTTTGCGCCTGAGTTTGAGACCATCTGCGCGAAGCTCGCCTCGACGCGTCCGACTGCGGTGAATCTATTCTGGGCAATCGACCGGATGAAGAAGCTCTTCGCAACGCTCGTAGCCGAGAAGGCTTCAATGTCAACGGTGAAGGAGCGCATCCTAACCGAAGCGCACGCAATGTACGAGGAAGACATTGCAGCATGCAAGGCAATGGGCGCGTTCGGCGGCGTACGCATGCCCGACGCGGGCGGCGTGTTGACGCATTGCAATGCCGGCGCGCTGGCAACCTGCGGTTATGGCACGGCGCTGGGCGTGATCCGCTCGGCGGTTGAGCACGGCAAAAAGATAAAGGTCTACGCCGACGAGACGCGTCCGTTTTTGCAGGGTGCGCGACTCACAGCGTGGGAGCTGATGCACGACGGCATCGACACGACCGTCATCTGCGACAACATGGCGGCGAGCCTGATGCGCGCGGGTAAAATTCAGGCCGTGGTCGTCGGCGCGGACCGCATCGCCGCCAACGGCGACTTCGCCAACAAGATCGGCACATACAACGTTGCCATCCTCGCCAAGGAGCACGGTATCCCCTTTTACGTGGCCGCCCCGTGGTCGACCATCGACATGAAGACGCCCAATGGCGAAGCCATTCCAATCGAAGAGCGTTCGCCGGTCGAAGTCACGCATCATGGCGGCAAGCAGTTGACGCCGAATGGTGTGGGCATCTGCAACCCCGCCTTCGATATGACGCCGGCGAAGTACGTCACGGCTATCTTCACCGAGCGTGGAACATTGGAAGCGCCGTACAGGGAAGCACTGGCGAAGATGGCGTAATAACAAAGACCAACTACAAGGGATTAGCGCGCAGCTAATCCCTTACTTAATAGAGCAAATATTTACTGCGGATTTTGCCGAACTCATCGATGGCATCCTGCCAATCCTCTGCGATGCGGCGCGGGTCAGCTCCTGCGTTGAAGAGCGCGGCGCTTGATTTGTTGACCATCAAGAGGTCGATAGCCTTCACATCAAATTTGTCAGGGTAAAGCGTGCGCAGCGCGGTCGCCACTTCAAGTCCCAGCTCCGGCGCATCAACGACTTCACGGTCAAGCACAACAATGCTGACGCCGCCGCACAACTGGTTCGCGTAATTCGAACTCGTCGGCGTAAAACTCACCGGCACAAAACGCACTCCGGGTATGAGCCGTTGATTGAGAGCCGCCGCCAACTCCACGGGTTTTATCCACGGCGCACCCAACAATTCAAAAGGTCTGTCAGTTCCACGCCCAACGGAGAGATTCGTCCCTTCGATCATTCCAATGCCAGGGTAGAGCTCCGCCGCGTTGAGCGAGCGCAGGTTCGGCGACGGGTTGAGCCACTCAACGCCGGTCGAGTCAAACCAATCGCCGCGCTGCCAGCCGCGCATCGCAATCACGCTCAGCCGCGCACCAATCTTCTTGTCTGCATTGAAATATTTTGCCAGTTCGCCCATCGTCATTCCGTGGCGCACGGGAATTGCCGCATAATCCGTGAACGACTCGCGGCCCACATCGGAGATCGGCCCCTGCACGTAAGCGCCGTTGATGGGGTTCGGCCTGTCGAGGATGACGAGTTCGCGGCCGCTCCTTGCCGCCGCTTCAAGAAAATACCCAAGCGTAGTCTCGTAGGTATAGAAGCGCACGCCGGCGTCTGCGAGGTCAAAGACGATAACGTCGACAGAACTTAACGCCGCAGCACTCGGCCTTCGCTGCGCATCCGTATCACCGTACACACTGTAAATAGTCGCGCCAGTAGTGGCATCAACAGAATTAGAGATCGCGGTTGTGTCGAGCGTACCGTTGATGCCATGCTCCGGGCTGAAGATGGCTGTGAGCTTCAAACCCGGCGTCGCAGCAATCACATCGATAGTCCGGCGACCGCTGGAATCGACTGAAGTTTGATTCGCGACTACGCCTACGCGCACAGGATGCGCAGGATTCGGATGCAATGCTGCAAAGTTTTCCGCCTCTAGTACATCAATACCGAGCTTGACCTCTCCGTTGCGTGCGACCACACGACGAGAACCTGAGATGGATTCGTTGTAACCCGTCAGCCGCGCGATGCGCATCTGCTGAGTTTGGTCCGTGGTCAACTGCAACGTCGCCGCCACCGCACTCGCCACCTTAGTCCTCAACGCAACGGCATTCTTCCCGCCCCGTGGATGCACCGCGTTCGTGAGCAGAATGATGAAGCTGTTCGTCGTCGGATCGATCCATAAACTCGTGCCCGTGAATCCGGTATGCCCGTAAGAGCCCACCGGCAACAGCTCTCCGCGATTGGTCGAGAATGGCGAATCAATATCCCAGCCGAGGCCGCGCAGCACGGGCGCGTTCGCAGGCTGCTCGGGCGTGGTCATTTTATTAATAGATGCAGCAGAAAGAATTTTTGAATCGCCGAGCAGGTCCTCAGCCAGCAGCACAAGATCATCTGCCGTCGAGAAAAGCCCGGCGTGACCGGCGACGCCGCCCATGCGACGCGCAGTAGGGTCATGCACTACGCCGCGGAGCATCTTCCCGTTTTCGTCATACTCTGTAGGTGCAATGCGCGCGTGCCACTCAGCAGGCGGCTGAAAACGCGTCTCGCGCATACCGAGCGGAGCAAATACATTTTTCATCGCATACTGATTCAACGTTTCGCCGCTAAGCTTTTCGACGATAAATGCCAGAACAATAAAATTGATGTCGCTATAGACAAACTTCGCGCCGGGCGGATTTGCAAGCGATTGCCCCATCGCCATTTTGTAAGCTGTCTCGCGGCCCTGCCATTTCTCTTTCAGGTCCAGGTCTTCGGGCAATCCGGAGTAATGCGTCATCAGTTGACGTATAGTCACTTCGCCTTTGCCATTCGCGGCAAACTCGGGCAAATATTTTGCGACCGGGTCATTGAGCCGGATCTGCCCCGCCTCAACCAGCTTCATCAAGCTCATCGTCGTGGCGACGCACTTTGTCAATGAAGCGAGGTCGAAGATGGTGTCTGCCGTCATCGCTTCGCGCGTGGGTTCAAGCGAGCGACTGCCAAATGCCTTGCGGTAAACAACCTGTCCATTGTGGCCGACAACAAGAACCGCGCCGGGGATGTTGCCTTCGTCGACAGCTTTTTGAATGATGGGCGTGAGCACTACATCCAGCGCGGCGGATTGCGTGGTTGCAGGCGCGCCGGTTTGAGCCGCGGCAGTTTGGCAGAGCACCGCAGCAGCTGCGGCGATGAGAACCAAATTAGATCGAATGAGCTTCACTTCTCCATCAAATAGCAAAGGCCTTCGCTGGTGCAACAATTCCCGAAGGAAAAGCTGCAATAAGCAAAGGCCCTTGATGTAACGAAAACTGCTTACTTGCTGAGGTTATCCAGCTTGAGCTGGTAGTCGATGATAGTCTTCAGTTGCTCGTAAGGAATGGAAGCGGGAATCTGACGACCGTTGACAACGATGGTCGGTGTTTCGTTGATGGCGATGTCTTCGGCGAGCTTGATGTCGGCGTCAACAACAGCCTTGGTCGCCGGAGTCTTTGCGCAGGCCTCAGCCTTGGCTGGGTCAAGCCCGGCCTTGCTGACCGCACTGTTCAGGGTTAATGATGCGCCGTCAGGGGTGTTGAGTCCCTCCTGGCCATCAAAGACAGCCGCTGCGTACGTGAAGAAGGCCTTGTTGCCGCCCATGTTGGTTACGCAAACACCAACTGCCGCAGCGTGGTAAGCCTCGGCATGAATTTTGACCAGCGGGAAGACCTGGAAGACCATGTGCGCGTTGGGATAATCGCTGAGGAGCTTATCCATCGTCTCTTGCGCGACCTTGCAATGCGGGCACTGGAAGTCGGCAAATTCAACGATCTCAAAGTTCTTTGATTCGCTGCCGCGGTAGGGGCCTGTTGCTTGCAGCTTCAACTTCTCGCGCACAGGAACAAAAGGATGTGCGCCGAAGGGGATGATCTGGTCGCCGATGATGATGTACTTTCCATCAGGCAGCGCAAAGAAGGCCAGCGCCTGCGGCTTCTGCTTGCCGCTCTTGTCGCCCACATAAACAATGACCTTGCTCAGGCCTTCAACATTGGTCTTGAGAACAGCGGCAACTTCCCAGATACGATCCGGGTCAAATCCCCAGTTCTCGTTGAAGAATGAGTCGACTGTTTCCTTGGTTGGCGAGGCGGCGGTGAAGTTGGCCGGGTCAGCCTTGGGAAAGACCGGGGCTGCATTGGAGACGGGGCCTGAGGGCTCCTGCGAAGGCGCGGCTGGCACTTCCTGCTGTGCGGCAAGGGGCAAAGCAAATGCGGCCAACACAATGGCGCAGGCGAAGGGTTTCAAAATACGAGTCAAGCAGTTTCTCCTTGTGCGCAGATGAGCAATTCAACCTGCGCTGGTGATTCAAAAATTTGGTTTACTTGTCTGGGCTGACGTAGCGGCTAGCCCACCTATCTAGATTACACCTCGACCTTGACCGCGATGGGGAACCGGCGGCCCATGCCGAAGGATTTCGGGGTGAGCTTGAGCACCGGCGCAGCCTGCTGGCGTTTGTACTCGCTGCGCTCAATGAGCCGGACATAGTACTGCACAAGGTCGAGCGGCAATCCGTGTGCGGTGGCAATCTGTTCGGGCGTTTCGTAGCGCTCGGCGTACGCCTCGACAATCGGGTCGAGCACCTCGTAGGGCGGCAGCGAGTCGGTGTCTTTTTGGTCGGGGCGCAGCTCGGCGGAGGGTGGCTTGGTAAGGATGGACTCGGGAATGATCTCGCGCTCTCTGTTCACCCAGCGGCAAACGGAGTAGACGCGTGTCTTGACCAGGTCGCCGATGACTGCGAGCGCGCCAACCATGTCGCCGTAAAGCGTGCAGTAACCCACGGCCATCTCGGATTTGTTGCCGGTGCTTAGCACTAACGCGTTGAACTTGTTTGAGACGGCCATCAGCAGCGTACCGCGAATACGCGGCTGAAGATTTTCCGCGGTCAGGCCGCTGACCGTTCCCCCTTCTTCCGCAAAGAGCGGCGTGAGGGCGGTGGAGAAGTCGTTGAAGATATCCGCGATGGAGATGACTTCGAAACGAATGCCCAGATTTGTTGCCAGCACGCGACTGTCGGCGATGGAGCCTTCAGACGAATACGGGCTGGGCATGCCGATGGCGAGAACGTTTTCCGGACCAAGCGCTTCAGTGGCGACAGCGACGACGAGCGCGGAATCAATTCCCCCGCTCAATGCAATGAGCACGCGCTTGAAGCCGCATTTACGCACGTAGTCACGTGTGCCGAGGACCATCGCCTGCCATGTGGCTTCTTCTTCGTTCTCACTTGGCTCAGTTATTGGTTGCGCAGTGGCGAGGTCGACAATCTGAAGATCTTCTTCGAATGAGTTGAGCTGCGCGACGAGTTCGCCGGCTGAGTTGATAGCCATGGAGGAACCGTCGAAGATCAGGCTGTCATTGCCGCCGACCTGGTTCACAAAGACGACGGGAATATTGTTTTTCGCGGCGATGGCGCTCAACATCTTGCGCCGCACCGTGCGCTTGCCGTGCCAGTAAGGAGATGCCGAGAGGTTGAGCAGCAACTGTGGTTTAGACTGCATCAGCTCTTCAACCGGGTCCACGGTGTATAAACGCCGCGGCCAAAAGTGTTTGTCATTCCACGCGTCTTCGCAGATGGTGATGGCGAGGCTCGTGCCGTCAAGCTCGACTATCTGCTGCTTTTGCGCTGGGACAAAATATCGCTGCTCGTCGAAGACGTCATAGAAAGGCAGCAGACGCTTGTGCTGTTCGAGCAGTACGCGGCCCTTGTCGATGAGGATGGCCGCGTTGACCACGCGCTTGCCGCTCTGGTTTTCAATCGGCAACGCGACGCCAACCAACACAGCGGTGGAAAGTTCGCGTGTTGCCTCGGCAAGTTCAGCGACGGATTCAGCGCAGCGTGCAAGAAAGCTCGGCTTCTCAAGAAAATCCGCCGGAGGATAGCCGCAGAGAACCAGCTCGGAAAAAACACTCAACCGCGCGCCTTGTGCGGCGGCACGAGTGCTGAACTCCACAATTTTGGCAAGGTTACCGCGGAAGTCGCCGACGGTGGGGTTGGTCTGTGCGAGCGCAATCTTCACTTATTCAGTTTAAACCCGTGCGCGCCTAAGTGCCGGTTCCGGCCAGGACCACACCAATGGTGCGGACGATAATCTTGATGTCCAGCCAGATGGACCAGTTCTCAATGTACGCGACATCAAGCGAGATGTAGCTGTCAAAAGAAGGTTCCTGGCGCGCCTGCACCTGCCACAACCCGGTGATACCGGGCGTCACGTCAAGGCGGCGCAGATGGCTCAGCTTGTACTCGCGCACTTCACTCGCAATCGGCGGCCGCGGACCAACCAGGCTCATGTCGCCGATGACCACGTTGTAAAACTGTGGCAACTCGTCGAGCGAATACTTGCGCAGGAAACGGCCGAGCCGCGTGATGCGTGGGTCGTTCGATATCTTGAAGAGCACACCGTCGCGCTCGTTCAGGTGTGCCATCTCTTCGCGGCGCTTTTCAGCATCTGTAACCATGGTACGGAACTTGATGCACTTGAAGACGCTTCCCTTTTTGCCGATGCGCTCCGAGGGATAGAAGATGGGGCCACGCGAATCAAGCTTGATGGCAATGGCGATAAGCAGCATCAACGGTGCGAGCAGCACTACAGCAAACACGCCGAACAGAATGTCGAGCATGCGCTTGAGCAGTAGCGCGGATTCCGGCACGTGGCCGCGGTGCAGTGGAATCGTCGGGAACTGGCCTATGTATTCGATGGGGTTGTTCCACGTTGCGCCGTCGTACATCTCCGGCACCACACGCAGATCAACGCTATTGGTCCGCGCCAGCTCCAACGTGTGCTGAATAAGGCCGCGCTCAGCCGAAGAAGCGAAGAATATCTCATCCACAAAAAGCCTGCGCGCATCTTCGAACATGGTGTCGTAACCACCGATGACCTCGGAGTTGGCCGCATTCGTCCGGGAGGCGTGGTTCAGGTCCACGAAGCCACGGAATGTGTAACCGAGGTGCCGCATATTTTCAATGTGATGACGCAGCGCATTGGCCTCAGGGCCGGTGCCGACGATGAGCACGTTGCGCGTGCCGATGCCCTGTTGAAACTTCTGATAAAGCGCGAAGCGATACAGGAAGCGGCGCAGGCTGAGAGACATGGTGACCAGCACGATGGTCATCATCACGATGCCGCGCGGAATATCCGGAGCTTTGATCACGTACAGCGTGCCGGTAAGGATAAGACCGGCGGTCAAACAGGCTTGCACGCTCAGTCGCTGCTCATGCAGATAGTTGCTGATGCGCCGCGGCTGATAGAGATTGCGGCGGCGGCTGATGATGATCAACGATGCTGTAAACAGCAGCAGCAGGCTGAGCAGTATCCACATCGAGCGGCCAGGGATCAATGTGCCATGTAAAAAGCTTCTCGCACTGTAGATGGGCGATGTATTGAGATCGATAACTGTAGCTACAAATGCGGACAAGAGTATGGAGAGCACATCCATCGACATCCAGAATGTGGCCGAACTGCGCGAGGCGCGGTCATGCTGGACGGCACGTGTGCCGCTTTGCTCCTGCACGGAGCCTACAGATGCTGCGAACCTCTGCCAAAAATCCGAAGTGGCCATTCCCGTTGAGTCCTTCAGCGTAGATTCACGGTCGCAGTAGCCGCGAAGTTGATGATGGTGGCTGAACCACTCTCATGTATGGTTAAAACTGCTCTGCCTGTCTGATTAGGTGTCATGACTGATGGCCTATGACCCGATGCTGTCTACTGACCTCCGCCTCCATTGAATAACTTCCCGAAAGACTTTAGGAGAACGACATGTCAATTTCAATGAAGAAAAAAGCGTGAGAATCAAACTCTGCAATTTCTCCCTGTGGCCTTCACCGTGTCGCCCCCATGCTGAACCATCGGAAATGCCGGGAAAGTACTGAAGAAAAAGCAGTAAAGTCTGCTGCTGAAACTAGCATTACACCGATTGCAGGGCTCGGATAGCTCACCAAAGTTATCAGCGGCTGCACTCTTAGTTCTACAAAGGTAAGGTGTTCGGCAGCAACGAACATCAAAACCGCATGGATGCGGCACCATGAGTTCAGTGTATATCCTTTTATTTTGTTGAAGTTAACAAATATGTATTAGATCTGTACAGTAGCCATTCAACCATAAATTTTCGACAAGTAATATATTACCTAGGTAACTCATATTCATCCAATTTCAGAAACCGTTGTATATTTTCGTCGCTGGAATCTTTAAAACCTTGGAGTGAACCAAAGTAGATTGCCTCTCCCTGATGCAGAAAAAGCACAAGATCAGCAAGCTCACCGGCCAGGCGCATATCGTGCGTGACCACTATGCTGGTCAGATTCGCGCGCTGCTTCAGGTCCTTGATCAGCCGGGCCATGTGACGCGAGATGATGGGGTCGACCATCGTCGTCGGCTCGTCGTAAAGGATCACCTCAGGGTTCGAGGCGAGCGCGCGCGCGATTGCAACGGCTCGTTTGCGCCCTGTGGAAAGGCTCGATGGCAGTTGCTTCACGGTGTCCTCGGCGCTGACCAGCTTCAGCAGTTCATCGACCCTGGCATCAATGACCGCTTCATCCCTGATGCCCTCGCGCTCGCGCATGGGGAAGGCTATGTTCTCGCGCACAGTGAG
>CAIMNN010000091.1 GCA_903842845.1 uncultured Acidobacteriaceae bacterium
CTCGGTGTGCCGGATTTCATCACGAGTATGCTGAATACTGAAGGCCGTGTCCCTCAAGGTCAAGCAGGATTTCGCCGCAAAAGAGAAGGCGAGGAAGGCCGCTCGTAATTTCAGCAGATGGTGTTCGTGTATCCATGTGATCGTTTGAGCCTCTCAGATCCCCAACAGTCTATTAACATTTTCATTGCCCCGACCGTGCTTCATACCCTATGTGATGAACCGGATTTTCACGGGGCAGCCCTGGAGTTCTTAAGGCGCGCTGTTTGCGAGTGAGATTTGAAATCGATCATTGACCGCTTCTCTGAAGTCCTACCGGCAAGGTAACATTGCTGGCTTGAAGCGCCATCACGGACGAATGGGTATAGCGCCGTACTTCGGAAACATAATCGCGAAGTGTGCTTGAAGAGTGGAGTTCGTTTTCAGGTTCAGCCGATAGGCTTGTACTGCCCGTTCGAAGTGGGCATGCAATTCGAGAAGACTGATGCACGCGTTGCCTTTTGCCCCGCTGGTAATCAATAGAGATCCACCGCTTGCATCTACCTGGAAACGCCTACCTGTTTTTTGGTCGTAGAGGCCGAACGAGTGCAAGAGCGAGTTGCGCAACTGGTAGATGGTTTCTGCGTCAGAAGTGCTGATTGCAAAATATTGTTTGATAAAGGCCTTAAAGCGTTCCGATACGCTTCCGGGTCTATCGTCACCAGTCTCGAATTTGGCGAGGAGATCGATACCGGCCATAATAGCCATCGCTGCCGGCCACAAGATGGAGTTGTCCATGCACCGGGTGATGTCACGTCGAAGCAGGTAGAGGATGCCATAATCACCCGGAGGTGACCGGTTGACGGTGGGGTCTTCAAAAAACAGCGTTTCGTCAGGCTGGTTCACGGCTCAAACTCACCCCATTGATAAAATCCATTATCGCGTTAGGAATCCATATTCTTTACAGGTATTTCCTGGATTTGTTCGATTCCGTCTTACTGAAGGATTTCATCATTCCATGCGTCCTTATCGATTTCGTGCTCGTGTTCCTCATAGGCATCTGACGGTGGCACTTCGCTCTTGACGGCAAGGGTGACGGTCTTGCCTGTTTGAATTACGGATTCGACTACTCGCTCCAAAAGGATGGATTGTGGAACTGTGGTTCCGACCCAGGCGCTTGCCACGAGAGCTACGAACTGCGAGTTCGTTAGGCACCGTCCCACGTTCTCGTATGTGATCAGCCGCCCGCCCCGAGTGCCTTGTGTCTTGGGCGAGGCCGCGAGGGCCTTCCAGTAGTCGAGCGGCAAATACATCCCTTTCGATAAACCTTTGTCGTCTGGATTGAACACGAGTTTCGGGCATAGTTTAAGAAGGAAGGGATTCGCGTGCAGCCGGAAGCTGGTCGGCGTTTGATCTTCCGGAAGTGATTTGAGAATGCCCAGAAGGGAATCCATGCGGCTGATTTCATCGTGAAGCTGATCTCCGTCGCGCCACCGAAACTCCGCTCCCTTGTCGCCCTGGTTCATCGACTTGTACTGCACCATCACGAAGGAACGAAAGGTCTCGTTGAAATAGATGAGATCGGCCCCTGTTTGCTGTTCGAGAGGCAGCCGGTTCGCCATGATCACCTTGAGGAGAGTGTGCGGATACACCGAGGCGGCCGTTTCAAAAGTCCTTGTGGCAAAAGGGTATTGTCTTATCGCCTCGAAGCCCGGAATGGACGAGAAATCCGAGATCAAGGTAGCATCTTCTCGAACGGTCGCCTGAGGCATGCCTTCAAGGAAAGAACTCGGCGTGCGAGACGCGGGTGACCAAGCCAGGAGTTCTTGCGTATCGATGCCTGCAAGTTCAAGAGCCGTGGTAAGGGTTTCCTTCTGGACGGCCAGATTCGCGCGCGCCTTACTTGTCAGCGATGCAAGCAATTCGGCGCGGCGCTCGGAGAAGCGAGCCAGCCGACCTTCCAGGCCCGGCTCCAACTTGAGCATTACGTCGATAACTGCGGCCAGGGTTTTCGGCGGGAGCTTGCCTCCGCTATAGAGGGTGTTACTTAGGTATGGCTTCAGACGCGCAGGAGTGCGTCTCAATAAGTTTGAAAACCTAACAGGTTTCTCGATTCTTCGCAGGGAGGTCAGATTCAGGCGGACCAATCCTGTGC
>CAIMNN010000092.1 GCA_903842845.1 uncultured Acidobacteriaceae bacterium
ACACTTTGCAGCAGTGCCGCTGCGCAACCAATCACCAGAGTTTCCGCCAGTGACAGTTCCAAGACACCGAGCAGGACGAAGAGAAAGTGCACCGACATGGTGCTGTCCATGTTGGGCAATTTCACTTTCATAGTTGCGGCAAGAAGCGCGATTAAGAGATAGCAACCGAACTTGAGGAGATCGTCGGAGTGCCATTGCAAAAGGGCAGTGGCAAATAGCGAGGTTCCAGCCACTGTGGTTAGTGCGACGAATAGCTTTGCTCGTATCGGCATGGAAAATACCTCTCTTCAGCCCACGCTACAAACGCATGATCCCGTCACGGCGCTTTCCAAAAGAGGAAGCCTTCCGTTCACCGAAGCAGGCGCACCAACTCTTGCGACATAGAGGGAAAATAGCTCCGATGGCAACTTGCTCGCGTACGGCCATGATCGAGCAAACACCATCGGAGCCTTCCCTGGGTTGACCTATCTCCTCGAGCCCCACATGACGCTGTCGGCATCCAATTGCGTTGCAGAGCTGCTTCCCCAAAGGATGCTGTCGGCCTCAACCGAGTTGCTGCCCCACAGAATGCTGCTACCCGCCAGAGCCACGGTGCTGCCCCAGAGAATGCTGTCGCCCGCCACCCCCGAGTTGCTGCCCCACAGAATCGAACTCCCCCACAATATCGAGGAGCCCCACAGGATGGAATTGCCACCGATCACCGATGCTCCATTGGGCACCAGAACGATGTGTCCGCTTGAGTTTTCGGTCACAGTAGGCGACAGCGCGCTGCCCACCGCTGCGGGAGCCAGGGCGGTGCTGGCCAAGGCAGCCTGGACGTCAAGGTAGCCGGCGCCCACCGTGAATACATCGGTCTGCTCATAGAAAGCCTGTCCGGTAGATGTATCCGTCACAGTGCTGTATTGCTGGAGGTTTTTGAAGGCGGCGAGCATCAGCCTTGCCTTCACCTGGTCGGGGGTCAACAAGGGATTCTTCTGCAGCATCAGAGCGGCGGCGCCACTGACCATGGGTGCGGCCATGCTCGTTCCGCTCATGGCGTAGTAGGTGTCGGACGATTTGCCTGAGCCGTTTTTGACGTATACAGATTGAGGAACCTCATTGCCTGGGCTTTTCTGGTTCAGAGTCTCGGAAGCAAAGTACAGTGAGTCGATCAGGTTGCCCGGCGCGGCGATATCAGGCTTGACGACCCAGTCAATAATAGACGGCCCCTTAGAGCTATAACTCGCGGGCACGTCATCGGTGCGATCTGCCGTCCCCATGGTATTCATCGCGCCCACGGTGATCACATAAGGATCGTTCGCGGGAGAAGTGATAGTGAGATAACCATAGGACTGCATGGCGTTGTCACGGCCGTAGTTGCCTGCGGCAACCACCACGACGATGCCTGACTTCCAAGCCTGTTCCACCGCCTGGCAAAGCGGGTCAAGCTTGTAGCTTTCCCATACCGGCCCGCCGAGCGAGAGGTTGATGATGCGGATGTTGTAGATGCTCTTGAGCAGAATGGCCTGCTGAATGGCGGCAATGACTTCGCTTACCGTGGTTGCGCCATTCTTGTCGAGAACCCGAAGGTTGATGAGATTGGCGTTGGCAGCAATACCCTGGAATGTGTAGGTGTACTTCGAACCGTTGGACATAGCGCCGGTTCCCGCGATGATCCCGCTCACATGAGTTCCGTGGCCATATTGGTCGGAAGCACTGCCTGAACCTGAAAAATCCTGGCTGTATACGACATTACTGAAGCCGATTTTCTTGCTCGAGTGCAAATCGGACAAATCGGCGATGCCGCTGTCGATGACAGCCACGCCGACGCCGGTGCCATCCAGGCCCAGCGCCCAGGCTGCCGGTGCGTTGATGGTGGCCGTGTGAAAATCGTTGACGGCGCTGCTGGTGCTGAAAAGTGGACGATCGGGCGACACGTAGACGACGTCTGGATCGTCGGCCAAGTCGGCCAACGCTGAAGCGGGAACGGTATAGGAAGCACCCTTGAACGTCCGAGGTCCCGCCTCAGCCG
>CAIMNN010000093.1 GCA_903842845.1 uncultured Acidobacteriaceae bacterium
CTGATAGATGCGCGGAATGCGTTCCTCGGCCTTGGGCAGCGCTGGGAACGCCGCATGCGGCTCGCTCTGATACCAGTATGCAGTCGAGTAGAAATCATCCGAGCGATGATTGGCGTGGCCGTGCTCGATGGTCGCGCGCAACGACTTCTCAAACGCAATCGGCCCCTCAAGATGCCAGCGGTAGAGCGAAAGCTTGCCGCCGATGCGGTCCGTGTTCACCAAATACGGCGCACCGCTATTGGGGTATGAGTATTGCTTGCCCTCAAAACCCCACGCGCCGTTGAAGTAATCTTCCGTGCCGGTGCCGTTGATGGAGGGCAGCGCGTCGCCGTCGACAAAAAACATGTCATCGCCCTCGCCAAACCATGCGTTCTGATTTTGCAACACTGAGTGTGTCACGCCGATGAAGTGGCCTTTGCCCGTCGCCTCCATGTAAACGTAATTCTGTTTGCCGTCGAGGTTCTTGATGTCGTTCACGTTGCTCGTCCAGTCATTGAGCGTGCCTTTGCACGGCGCGGACTGGCGATACTGCGCGTGGAATCTGCCCAGCCCCTCAGGCAGCGATGGCAGCGCGATGTAATCGATGGCGAAGTAGAGATTGTCGACGGCGATGGAGCCCTCGTTCGACAGCGTCACGCGCGCGGCACTCGCGAACGGCATCTGGAAATACGCGTTCAGCGCCTTTACACTGGCGACGGTCAACAGCGCGGAGTTGTACTGGTAATACTCGCCAAGGCCGAGGCCGAAGAAGTCGCCGATTGGCACTTCGATGCTCGGTGTCGTCTCGTCG
Organism: uncultured Acidobacteriaceae bacterium; assembly: GCA_903842845.1. Classification (GTDB taxonomy): domain Bacteria; phylum Acidobacteriota; class Terriglobia; order Terriglobales; family Acidobacteriaceae; genus CAIMNN01. The sequence continues at coordinate 791 of CAIMNN010000093.1, forward strand.
TCCCACCATGCGCGCAGCACAAGGTTCTTCAAATGGAATTCATCACTCGAGTTGATTGTGAACCAGATGTGCGTGATGGTGCCGGCGCTTTTTTCATCCATCAGCGTCGCGCTTTGTCCGGCGGGCAGATGCACAAAGTCGTCGTTGCCGCCGGTGCGGTCCCAGCTGGAAGAGCGGCGGCTTTTGTAACTGCGCAGTCGCGCCAGCGAGAAGAGTTCGTCGTTATTGGTCGGAGCGGAAGCCGCGCCGGATGCAGGTGTGGCCGATGCGGATGCTGTGCCGAGTTGCGCCATGCCCGCGATTGCAGCTGCTGATGCGAGGGAACCGATAAGTTTGCGGCGGTTGGTTGGATTTTCCATGCTTAGCTCCTAATAGTGTGTTGACCAGTTTATAGGAGTCGCGATGGCCGTGGCACTGAGGAATTCGCCCTGATTTTTCAGCAACAGCCCATCGCTGTTATCTTCAAATGTGGCGGCACACTCATTTACCTGACCGGGGACTCTTCATCCATGTGGAAGCGTTGGCGAATACGGATAATGATCTTTCTGGCCGTCCTCGGCCCGGGGTTCATCACGGCCAACGTCGACAATGACTCCGGCGGCATCCTCACTTATTCGCAGGCTGGCGCGCAGTACGGTTACAGCCTGCTCTGGACCATGATTCCCATCACCATCGCGCTCATCGTGGTGCAGGAGATGTGCGCGCGCATGGGCGTGGTCACCGGCAAAGGCTTGAGCGACCTGATTCGCGAGGAGTTCGGCCTGCGGCTCACGGTTATATTGATGGTGCTGCTGGTCATCGTCAACTTCACCAACGTGGTCACTGAGTTCATCGGCATCGCCGGCTCGCTGCAACTTTTCCATATATATAAATTCATCTCCGTGCCCATTTGCGCCGCGCTGGTCTGGTTCCTCGTCTTTCGCGGCGACTACAAAACCACCGAGAAAATCTTCCTGATAGCATCGGTCGTTTACATCGCGTACATTTTGGCCGGTGTGCTCTCGCATCCAGGCTGGCACACGGCGCTGTCCTCGACCATCAAGCTGCCGGAGAAGAACGTATGGCACGACAAGGCCTACATCTACATGGCCATCGGCATTGTCGGCACAACCATCGCGCCGTGGATGCAGTTCTATCTGCAATCGTCCATCGTCGAAAAGGGAATCAGCGTCAAGGATTACGGCGCATCGCGGCTCGACGTCATCGTCGGCAGTTTGTTCACGGATATTGTCGCCTGGTTCATCGTGGTGGCCTGCGCGGCAACGCTGTTTGTGCACGGCTTCGGCGCGATACAAGTTGCCGCCGATGCGGCACAAGCGATGAAGCCGCTGGCCGGCGATTTCGCATTTGTGCTCTTCGCCTTCGGACTCTTCAACGCATCGCTCTTCGCTGCGTCCATTCTTCCGCTCTCGACGGCTTATACAGTCTGCGAAGGCCTAGGCGTCGAATCCGGCGTCGACAAAAGCTACAAGGAAGCGCCGTTCTTCTACTGGCTCTATACGATTCTTATCGCTGGTGGCGCCCTCACCGTTCTGCTGCTGCCCGACGCACAACTCATCAATGTAGCGATTCTTTCGCAGGTTCTCAACGGCGTGCTGCTGCCGGTGATTATCATTCTGATGCTGATGCTCATCAACCGCAAAGACCTGATGGGCACATACAAAAACTCACTGCTCTGGAACATCGTCGCATGGACGACGAGCATTCTCGTCATCGGAATGACGTTTGTGATGCTGTGGGGATTGATACCGGGGCATTGAGCACGTGGGAGGTCACGCCATGCAAAATGTAACTGCGCGTAACTCGCGCTGGCTTGTTGTCGTAATTCTTCTACTTGAGCTTGCTGTCATCGTTGTCGGCTTCTCGCGCAGCTATTTTTCCCGCGGGTTGGTCTTCGCGCCTCTGCCCGGCTTCATCGTCCATCTCCACGGCGCGCTGATGAGCCTTTGGTATCTAGTCTTTTTGGTACAGGCTGTGCTCATCGCGTCCGGCAAGCGCGCGAATCATCGCCTGCTCGGTGTAATGGCCTTCGCGCTGATGCCGTTCATCTTCATCACCGGCCTGCTTGTCAGCAGCCATATGCTCTCACGGAACGCCACCGCCGGCGGCTTCGACCCGTTTACATTTTCAGTGATACCGTTCAGCGGCATGCTGGCGTTCGCGAGCTTCGGCTTTGTTGCATGGCGCTTCCGACGCGACCACGAGGTCCACTGGCGTCTGCTGCTCATCAGCTCTGCCGGAATGACGACCGCAGCCTTCGCGCGCTGGCCACTGCCGTTTTTCTGGGTTGACTACTACCGCGCCTACGACGCGTCGTATATATTTCTGCTGCTGCTCATCGCTTACGACTTCATCACGCGGCACCGCATCCATCGCGCCACTTGGCTCGGCTCACTTTGCTTAATTATGTTGGATCAATCAACACGTTGGACTGGCCCATCGTTTGCATGGCATCAAATCGCCGCATGGCTTCAGTCGCTGAAGATATGAACTAAAGCAGCTTTCCCGCCGCCAGATCCTTCACCAACCCGCGGTCCGCAGGCAAAAAGTCGTACTCAGGCAGCTCCGTCAGCTTCACCCAGCGCAGTTCATTGAATATGCGGTTGGCCAGTTCGCCGCCGAACTCGTGCACCACATAAAATTGCAGATCCACCGCGCCGCCGTGGCGATAGTTGTGCCGTATGCGCGTCACGCGCTTGCCGATGCTGGCGTCAATGCCGAGTTCTTCGTTCAACTCTCGCGCCAATGCGAACTCGGGCTCCTCGCCGTGTTCTATCTTGCCGCCGGGGAACTCCCATTGCAGCGCCATCGGCTGGTCAGGCCGCCGCTGGCAGATGAGCACTTCATCGCCGCGCAGTATCAGCGCAGCCACAACAAAACGCAGTGCTCCATGATGCCGCGGGGCGGCAAGCTGCGGAACTTCGTTTTGTGACTCATCTGGCACACAAACAGTGTAACTGTATCTGTGCAAAAATGTACTGTCAAATGAGATACCCATTGGTTCAATGTACTGGGCGTAAGCCAGCAACAGCGCCGATTTAAACTATAGAGAATGGGAAAAATATCATCGCGAGCTTCTCACCAAAGGACATAATAAGCAAAATAATATGCTTATTTTAAATAGGCTTCTATTCAACTTCCTTGCATCTGCATATGGA
>CAIMNN010000094.1 GCA_903842845.1 uncultured Acidobacteriaceae bacterium
CACTGCGTAAAATTCGCAAGATGCAGCGCGACGGCACATGGGACGATTAACGTGAAGCTTGTTTTTTGCGGCACTCCGCAATTCGCAGTACCCACACTCGAAGCGCTCATCAGCGCCGGCCATACAATTCAACTTGTCGTCAGCCAGCCAGACCGCCCGGTCGGGCGCGAGCAGGTGCTTCACGCGCCGCCGGTCAAGCAGATTGCACTCGCAGCAGGGCTCGAAGTCACGCAGCCCGAAAAAATTCGCAACAACGTGGAGTTCCGCGGGCGGTTGGAAGCGCTCGCACCGGACGCCATCATCGTCGTCGCGTATGGCCGCATTATTCCGCCATGGATGCTTGCGCTGTCGAAGCATGGATGCATCAATCTGCACGCGTCGTTGCTGCCGAAGTACCGCGGCGCTGCGCCGATTCAGTGGGCCGTTGCGTGTGGTGAGAGCGAGACAGGCAATACGACGATGCTGCTCGAAGAAGGCCTCGACACCGGGCCGATACTGTTGCAGCAAACGCTTGCCATCGGCGCGGACGAAACTTCCGCGGATCTTTTTGTGAAGCTTTCTACATCCGGCGCGCCACTGGTCGTTGAAACTCTAGCGCGGCTAGAAGCTGGAACACTGAAGCCGACGGTGCAGGACCACACCGCCGCGACGCTTGCACCGCTTCTTACTCGCGACGATGCGCGCATGGATTTTGCCGCGCGCACCGCGCAACATATCTACAACCGCTGGCGCGGTTTTCAACCCTGGCCCGGCGCATGGACAACGCTCGACGGGAAAAAACTTCTTGTTCATCGTATTGCGCCTGCTGCGGCGACATCATCCGCAGCGCCCGGCGCTATTTCCGTCAGCGAGAAAAAAATCTTTGTCGCCTGCGCGAATGGAACGCTGCTTGAACTGCTCGAACTTCAGCTCGAAGGCAAACGCCGTATGAGCGCGGATGAATTTTTACGCGGCCATCAGCTCACACCGCTAACGATGCTGGGGCGGCAGCTCTGATGAAGAAAATCGGCGTCGACCCGAAAAAGATCTCACCCGCTCGCCTCTTCGCATTTGAAGCGCTGCTCAAGATCGGCGCTGCTGACTCCAACGCTCACTCCGACACGTTGCTCCGCACGCGCGCCTTAGCCAAGCTTTCGCCCGTCGACCGCAACCTTGCGACGACACTTGTGCTCGGTGTGCTGCGCTGGCAGCTCGCGCTTGATGATTTGATACGACCGCTGCTAGCGCGCCCCAAAGGCCGGCTCGACGGCGAAGTTCTGATCGCGCTGCGCATGGGCGCATTTCAACTGCTCCAGCTCGACCGCATTCCCGCGCACGCCGCAATCAATGAAAGCGTGGAGCTGACGCGCGCCTCAGGTCACAAATTTTCGAGCGGCATGGTCAACGCTGTGTTGCGCAAGTTCGCTGCGATGGTCGGAGAGCAAGTTCTTTCGCCGCGCACGGCGCATCCTGCTTGGCTCGTCGAACGCTGGCAGCGCTGCTACGGCGAAACTATTACTGACGGCATCTGCGCGCACAATCAGCAGCAGCCAGTCCTCGACATCAGACTTATCGCCGCTGCCGCCGAAGCTGAGCTTGCCAATTCTGACGCGGAACTCGCGCCTGGTGAGCTGCTGACCGTGTCGCGCAAACTCATTTCTGGCGCGCTGCCTGAAGCGCCGGAGTCCACATTCCGGCTTCAGGATGAAGGTTCGCAGCTCGTTGCGGAGATTGCCGCTGCATTAGCGCCGCAACAAAAACCCAAAGTGTTGGATTGCTGCGCCGCGCCCGGCGGAAAGACTCTCATCCTCGCCGAGCGGCTACCGCAGGCCGCCATCACCGCCGCAGAAATTAACCCCGCGCGTCTTGGCGAACTCGCTGAACGAATTAAAGCCCAACCAGCGCTCGAGATGCGCATCCGATGTCTGCAAGCCGATGCGACCGAACCTTTCGCAGAGAAAAACTTCGATTTGATTCTCACTGACGTTCCCTGCTCAGGCACTGGAACGCTCGGACGCAATCCCGAGATTCGCCATCGCCTCTCTGAGCCCGCGCTCGCGGAGCAATGTGCGCGGCAACAAAAAATTCTGACCAATGCGCTGCTAGCGCTCCGCCCCAGTGGACGGCTGCTCTACTCAACATGTTCGCTCGAGCCCGAAGAAAATCAGTTCGTTGTCGACGCCGCGCTGAAAAATTCTGCCGGTTTCACTCAGCTCTCACTTGCGCCGACACTGGAAGCTCTCGCCGCAGCAGGCCGCATCCATGCTGCCGCCTTACCGCGTCTGACTGATGCGCTCACGCCTGAAGGCGCGTTACTGCTGCTCCCTGGCAAATTCAGTTGTGATGGATTTTTTATCGGCGCTATTGAACGCAAAAAATAATCAGCAAGAATTACTTCGCTACAATCAAGTGCACCGTCACACTGCGGTCCACGCGCGTACCCGCCTCCGGCTCCTGACCCACAACATTGCCCGGAGCAACCGGCTGCCCCGCGCCGCCATTTTTCTGTTGAGCAAACACATCTATATACTCCGGCCTGTCGAATTGAAAGCCCGCCTTTTGCAACTGCGACTGCGCGGCTGTCACGGGCAGACCGACAAGCGACGGCATCACCATCTTGTCGTTCGCATCGTCATTTGCTGACGCAATCAACAGGCTCACGCTTGGGCTTTCAATGCCGCGCGCGCCGGCCGGCGGGTCCTGCGCGATCACCGTGCCCTCTTTCATTCCGGCCATCGGCAAGTGTGCCTGCGTTCCAACGTCAAGGCCAACGCGGCGCAGTTGAATCGACGCAACGCGTTCGTCCATGCCGACGGTATCCGGCACTTCAACTTTTTGCGGGCCCAGGCTCTCGGCGACTCGCAGGTGCCAATCACGACGCACCACCGTTCCCGGCGCGGGAGATTGCGACAGAATATGCCCGGCCGCAACATC
>CAIMNN010000095.1 GCA_903842845.1 uncultured Acidobacteriaceae bacterium
AAGCGTTTTACTTCGCCATCTTTTTCAAACTCGGCGTCTTCAATCTCAACGAGCCCGACGCGGGCCAGGGCATCGAGCAGTGCGCTGAATTCGTTGCGGCTCATGTGTTCAGATGTGTCGAGTGCGCGTTGGAGCGTACCGGCGGCCTTGTAGCTAACAGACCTGAGTTCATTTAAAATTCCTGCGGCAATGGCGCGTTCCTTTGAAGTTACTGTGCGGAATTTTTTCAGCACTGCGCCTGCGGGGTCACAGAGATCGCACTTGCCGCATTTGCGCGCCGCGTCGTCCTTGTCGCCGAAGTGACGGACGAGCGCGGCCATGCGACACTCCTGGGTGGTGGTGAAGTGGAGAACTTTTTCCAACTGCTCGCTGCGGTGGTGCGCCTGGATGTTGTAACTTTTTTTCCATTCTGATGAGCCGGCGATGACGTTGCCGCCGAAGTCCATGCGTGCGCCGCCGTGAATCTCAAGCTTTTCGAGGGCTTTGTCGAATTCTTCAATATCCATGCTGACGCGCATGCGCACGTCGTCGACCGTTTGCGGCTGGTCGCTGAGCGATTTGTAGATGTGCATCAGGGTTGCGGTGGGAGGATAATCGCGGGTCATGAAGAAGTCGTGTGTGCGCTGGTCGGCGTAGGAGTGCATGAGGAAGGTGCGGCTTGGTGCGCCGTCGCGGCCTGCGCGACCTATCTCCTGATAGAAGCCTTCGAGCGTGCCGGGAAGTCCGGCGTGAATGACGGAGCGAATGTTTGCCTTGTCGATGCCCATGCCGAAGGCGATGGTTGCGACGACGACGTCGAGCGAGCCGGATTGAAATGCGTTCTGCACACGCTCGCGGGTTTCAGCGTCAAGGCCTGCGTGGTAAGCGGCGGCGGAGAGTTGCGCGCCGATACGAAGCGCTTCGGCCAGAGCCTCCGATTGCTTGCGCGAAGTTGCGTAGACGATAGCGGGGTGGCGGGAGGGAGTGCGCAGCAGATTGCAGATGACGGCGGCGCGCTGCGGCATGGAGAGCTCGACAACTTCGATGGCGAGGTTGTCGCGACGGAAGCCGTGGATGAATTGCTCAGGTTGCTGCATGCCGAGCTGCTCGAGTATGTCGGCTTGCACGGTTGGCGTGGCTGTTGCAGTGAGAGCGATGACTGGAGCGTCGGCGTCGCCGCGCAAGCGGGGGAGATGCTCGCCGAGCATGCGATAGTCGGGTCTGAAGTCGTGGCCCCAATGCGAGATGCAATGCGCTTCGTCGATTGCGATGAGAGAGAGCTGGCGCTTGGCGAGCATCTCGATGAAGCCCGGGACACGGAGGCGCTCGGGCGCGATGAAGAGGAATTGCAAGTTGTTGTTGAGATACTCGGCGCAGGCAGCGCGGGCGACAGTGCGGTCAAGGCCGGAGTGAATGCGCGCAACGCGCAGGCCGAGCGAGGTGAGCTTGGCGGCCTGGTCTTCCATGAGCGCGATAAGTGGGGAGATGACGAGCGCTGCGCCGCCGCGAGCGATGGTGGGGAGTTGGTAGCAGAGGCTTTTGCCTGCGCCGGTGGGCATGACTAGCAGCACATCGCGCCCGGCGACGACTGCGCGGCAGACACGCTCTTGCCCTGCGCGAAATTTGCTGAAACCGAAGGTGGTGTTCAGCAGCGTTTGTAGGGAGCCGTCACGCGCGGGCATTTCACTCTTTTCATGATTATTTGTGTTCAAGGTCTATTAGAAATGCTGACGGGTGGAGAGGGACTCTAGAGAAAGTTTATCAAGATGTGGGTATCCCCGGTCCGCAAATGCGAGGGACCGGGGGCACTCGCCAGTAGTAAGTTGGTGGGACGAAATCTTATAGGGTTATACTGAATTTGTACGGGCTGCATCCTGAGTTGCGGAGCGGCACTGGAGATGAGATGAGCCTTATTCCTACGACGGGCGCGATGCGCGCCGCGAGTGAATCCCTACACAAAATGCCCAAGGTCACACTGCCTTCGCTTTTGGAGATGAAGCGAGCGGGGAGCCGCATCAGTGCGTTGACGGCGTATGACTACGCGAGCGCGCGGATAGTGGATGAGGCGGGGATAGACCTGATACTGGTTGGCGACTCGCTGGCGATGGTGGTGCTGGGCCATGAGAATACGCTGGCTGTGACGGTGGACGAGATGCTGCACCATACGCGCGCGGTTCGGCGTGCGGTGCGGCGTGCGTTGGTTGTGGCCGATATGCCGTTTGGCAGTTATCACGGCACGGTTGCCGAGGGGCTGGCGAATGCGGTGCGGTTTGTGAAAGAGGCGGGCGCGGAGGCGGTGAAGATAGAGGGGCCGCGCGTTGAGCTGACGCGCGCGCTGGTGGATGCGGAGATTCCGGTCATCGCTCACATCGGGCTGACGCCGCAGTCTATAAACAAGATGGGCGGGTTCCGCGTGCAAGGCAAGAGCGCCAGCGCGGCTGACGAGTTGCGCAGACAGGCGATGCAGTTGGCCGAAGCGGGCGCGGGTGCGGTGGTGTTGGAGGGGATTCCGCGCGAGGTTGCGGCGCGGATAACTGCGGAACTGCCGGTGCCGACGATAGGGATTGGCGCGGGGCCGGAGTGCGATGGGCAGATATTGGTGTTGCACGACCTGTTGGGGATGAGTTTTCAGCCGCGTGCGAAGTTTGCACGGCGGTATGCGGATATGACGACGCTGATGCATGATGCTGTGAGCCACTATCGCGAGGATGTTTTGGGCAAGGCGTTTCCGAGCGATGAAGAGAGCTATCATTTGCCGGCGGCGGAGTTAGAGAGATTGAACAAGAAAGATGCAAAACTGGAGCGGCGGCGCGCCTGATGCGGATTATCAAAACGGTTGCTGAACTGCGAAGCTGGCGACAAGAACAACGAGCACAACATAAGAGTGTGGGTCTGGTGCCGACGATGGGAGCGCTGCATGCAGGGCATTTGTCGCTGGTGAAGGCGGCGGTGCAGGGTTGCGCGTCAATCGTGGTGAGTATTTTTGTGAACCCGACGCAGTTTGGGCCGAGCGAAGATTTTGAGCGGTATCCGCGGACGTTTGAGGCGGATTGCGCGTTGTTGCAGGTTGAAGCCGGGCGATCTTACTTTAAGCAGATCGCGATCTTTGCGCCGAGCGTGGAGGAACTTTATCCGGCTGGGGCGCAGAGTTTTGTTGAAGTGCCGGAGTTGGATGCGCGGTTGGATGGGGGCTCGCGACCGGGGCATTTCCGCGGAGTGGCGACGGTGGTGGCGAAGCTGCTGATAGCGTGCGGCGCGGACCGGGCTTACTTTGGGCAGAAGGACGCTGCGCAGTGCGCGGTGGTTCGGCGGATGGCGACGGACCTGTTGATTCCGACGGAGATTGTTGTTTGTCCGATAGTGCGCGAGGCGGATGGACTGGCGATGAGTTCCCGCAATAAATACCTCAATAAAGAAGAAAGATCATCCGCCTTGACTTTATTTGCCTCCCTCAAATTAGCACAAAAGCTTTATTCCGATGGGGAAAGAAAAGCGTCAGTGATAATAAATGGAGTGAAAAAAATAATCAAAAAGGCCGATTATACCGATATTGATTATGTTAAAATATGTGAAACCGGCACCC
>CAIMNN010000096.1 GCA_903842845.1 uncultured Acidobacteriaceae bacterium
CTCGGCTAATGAGCCGCCATATTGTTCGAGTCCACAGCCCTGGTGGACCTCAATGAACCAGTCGGCACCTGCGCGCAGGGTTTCGGTGGCGCCTTTGAGGACTTCGAGTTCGTATCCTTCCACATCGATGAAGAGCACATCGGGCCGGCCGTGCTCGTGCGCCAGCTCATCCACGCTGACCGCGCGGACCTGAAAACTTGCGGCACGGCCACGGGCGACACTGGCGTTGGAGCCTTCACTGAAATAAAGGTTGCCCGGTTTGTCAGCAGCGATTGCATGCAGGACATGCAGGTTGCTGAAGCCGTTGAGCTCGGCGTTGCGGCGAGCGCGTGCTGCATTGAACCAGTTCCCCTCGACGGCGACGACCTCGCCGGGCGCCACGATGTGGGCAAGCTGCATGGCGACGATGCCCTGATGCGCGCCGAGATCAAAGACGCGAGCGCCGGGCTTTAATCCATGCTTGCGCAGGAACTCGATCTCGGGCAACGGTTCCCAGTCATGGTCATACCAGCCGGCCGAGTCGGGGTCGTGCAGTTCGACCTTGAGGGGAATGCCACCATATATATGGTTGACCACGCGGTTGCGGTAGAGGGCGCGCTTGAGCCAAACACGCAGCAGGCGGAGGTATTTCCGGAGTGCGCTCGGTTTTCGAGATATCTCAGTCATTTGGCTCACGTACCCGGCACTAGATATTGCAGTAACGTAAAAATTCAATTCAATTATCGCACTGCCTGTCACAAAATCAGACTGCGGCACCACCAGTTTATAGATGTCCAATCCCGGCACCAACAACCGCATTGTTGGATTTGAAAGGTTTGTCATGATTAAGAATTTGATCACACTGCTCTTCGTCCTCACTGCCCTGTGCGCACCTTCCTACGCGCAGACAATGATCAACCAGTCCAGCATATCCAACTTCCCCTACAACATCACGACCTCCGGCTCCTACAAGCTCTCCAGCAATATCACCGTAAGCAGCACAGGCGTAACAGCGTTCCTGATCAACGCTCCGAATGTCACTTTGGACCTGAATGGTTACACCATAAGCGGCCCACTCGTCTGCACCAACACCTCCTGCAACAGCTACGCTTCATCTTTTGCAGTTTCATCAAGCCAGCCGGGCACCACTGTTCAAAACGGTTTCATCAAGGGTTTTCTGACGGGCGTGTACGTCAACAGCTTGGGACACATCAGCAACCTTACCATCAGCTCTTGCGAGGTGGGTATTCAGGCGTCACAATCCACCGTACATCACAACACCATTTCAAATTGCTACTCTGTCGGCATTTATTCACTTTCAGGTGAAGCTACAGACAACATTGTTACGCTGTGCCAGTATGGAATTTACGCCCTTAGCTCATCCATAATGAACAACACACTTCTGAGCAACTCAACGTACGGTCTGATGTTGCAAAACGGCGTGTTCTTCGGCAATACAATTCTGAACAACGCGACAGACATCTCCGTCACGGGAGTTGCCGTAACCACAAGAAATAACGCCTGCACCAGCGGAGCCTGTTAGGGACACTTCGACGGGTGGAACACTCAGACAGCCGCACTTCTTCAGGTGCGGCTGTTCTATTCCCCTGCCACTTCTTCGCAGGGAGAAACGGACACTCCAATGATGGTTTGAACCTGATTTTCCACTGGTATCCGCCGAAAATTCGGAACTGCCCCAGATTGAATTTCTCGTAAATTTTCGGCCATGAGAAAATGGTATTGAGGCGGCCCCTCATCTGGAGCGAACTCTGTAATGCAGACCCCTGAAGCTGTCACCATTACGCCTGAACTTTTATCCCAGCACAGCATCACGCCGGATGAGTACCAGCGCATCCTGGGCGCGTTGGGCCGCACGCCTTCGCTGACCGAACTCGGCATCTACAGCGTGATGTGGAGCGAGCATTGCAGCTACAAGTCGTCGCGCGTGCACCTAAAGCGGCTGCCGACCAAGAGCCAGCGCGTGGTTCAGGGGCCGGGCGAGAACGCCGGCATTATTGACGTGGGCGATGGCTGGGCCTGCGCGTTCAAGATCGAGAGCCACAACCATCCGAGCTACATTGAACCGCACCAGGGCGCGGCGACAGGTGTGGGCGGAATTCTGCGCGACATCTTCACAATGGGCGCACGGCCACTGGCGGTGATGGACTCGTTGCGCTTTGGGCCGATAGAGCATGGCGCGGAGTCAGAGGAACTGGTCCGCAAGAATCACCAGATAGTCGAGGGCGTGGTGGACGGCGTTGCCAGCTACGGAAATTGCTTTGGCGTGCCGAACCTCGGCGGTGAGACGAAGTTCGAGCCGTGCTACAGCGGCAATCCGCTGGTGAATGCGTTTGCGCTGGGCTTGGTTAAGATAGACGAGATTTTTTACGGCAAGGCGACGGGCGTTGGCAACCCGGTGATTTACGTGGGCGCGAAGACGGGCCGCGATGGCATCCACGGCGCGACGATGGCGAGCGAAGAGTTCAAAGAAGGCTCCGAGCAGAAGCGGCCGAATGTGCAGGTCGGCGATCCATTCATGGAGAAGCTGCTGCTTGAGGCTTGCCTTGAGGCGATGAAGACCGGCGCTATCGTCGGCATACAGGATATGGGCGCGGCGGGGCTGACCTGCTCGACCTGCGAGATGGGCGCGCGCGGCGGAGTGGGCCTCGATGTTGAGCTCGACCATGTTCCGCAGCGCGAAACCGGAATGACCTCGTACGAAATTATGCTCAGCGAAAGCCAGGAGCGCATGCTGCTGGTCGCAGAGAAGGGGCGCGAAGGCGAGGTGCTCAGCGTCTTTGCGAAGTGGGGCCTGGACGCGGTGATTGTGGGAAGTGTGAAGCCGGAGCCGCGGTTGCGCATTCGTCATCATGGCGTGCTGGTTGCGGATATTCCCAATCAATCGCTGACTGACGACGCGCCGCTCTATCATCGGCCGGTTGGGACGTGGAAGGCGCCAGTGCCGCTTGCCCCTCCGGCAGAAGTGCTGGCCGAGCTTGAGAAGCCGCGCGATTACACGGCTGATTTGAAGAAGCTGCTGGCGAGTTCGAATATTTGTTCGAAGCGCTGGGTGCATGAGCAGTACGACTCGATGGTGCAAACGAATACTGTGCAGGGACCGAGTGGCGAGGCGGGCGTGATGCGCATCAAGGGCACGGGTACGCCGGGGCATGAACGCGGCTTGGCGATGGCGCTTGATGGAAATGGGAGATGGGCTTATCTCGATCCGAAGCTCGGCGCGATGCACGCAGTGGCCGAAGCGGCGCGCAAGGTTGCTTGCACGGGTGCGACTCCGGTGGCGGCGACGAACTGTTTGAACTTCGGCAACCCGGAGAAGCCGGAGATAATGGCGCAGCTTTCGGGGGCGATTGACGGAATCAGTGAGGCTTGCATAGCGCTCGGTACGCCTATCACCGGCGGAAATGTTTCGCTCTACAACGAAACGCGCGGCGAAGGAATTTATCCGACGCCAGTGTTGGGGATTGTTGGGATTCTGGATGATGTGACGAAGGCGGTGCCGGCGAGCTTTCAGCGTGAAGGGGATGCGGTATTGCTGTTCTGGCCCAAGGAACGCGTCCATAACGAACCCGACCCAAATCTGAAGATCCCTTTTGAGCCGGCTCCAATCAACCGTTACATCGTTTACCCGATGGCGCTTGAACCGGCATTTCCAGTGGCACGGCCATTGGGCCCAGTTGTTCCGGAGGAATCCATGAATGATGAGTCGCCCGAGGAGAAGCTAATTCAATTCGGCTCATCAGAGTTTGCAAAGAATATTCTCGGCGACACCTGGGGCACGCCGCCTTCGCTTGACCTGATAGAGGAAGCAAATTTGCATATTTTTCTGGGAGTGCTTGCAGCCAGGAAGTTATTAGCGTCAGCATCAGATATTTCGGATGGCGGAATCACAGTTGCAATTTCTGAAGCCGCCTTCGGGAAAAATATCGGAGTCGCAATTGAGCAGGAGCCATCGCTGATGGCATATCCGATATTCGGGCTATTCGCTGAGCCAGCGTCAACAGTGCTGGCTACGACGCATCCAAGCAACATTGGGAAAATTCAATCTATTGCCGACCATTACAGATTCGCGGCTGCGCGCATTGGTACGACCGGAGGAAAGCGAATTCAGATTTCTCTCTATGGGGAAAAAGTGGTCGACACGACTATCGACGAGCTTCGAAAGCCGTGGGCCGAATCGCTTGAAGCCACACTTCGTGATGAGGTGCTGGCGTAATGCAAAAGTTATTTCAAGGCGTTGAGGGTGTTGTTGACCGCAGTGAAGAGTTGAAGCAGAACGCAAGCGGCGTAGCGGCCGTCCGCCGTGCGCGCAGCACCGACAAACTCAAAGAAGAGTGCGGCGTGGTTGCCATTCACGGTCATCCCGATGCGGCGCGGATGGCTTATCTTGGCCTCTATGCGTTGCAGCATCGTGGGCAGGAGTCGGCTGGTATAGCGACGGCTGACGGGCAGAAGCTGGCGAACATCAAGGGTATGGGGCTCGTCAGCGAGATTTTTACCGACGACGTAATGGATAAGCTGCCCGGCCCGATGGCGATCGGGCACACGCGCTACTCGACGACTGGCGACTCGGCGCTCTTGAATGCGCAGCCGATACGCGTTGAATCCACGAAGGGCCTGATAGCAATTGCGCACAACGGCAACCTGGTGAATCTGGGCAATCTACGCGCGGCGATGGAGCGCGACGGAGTGTATTTTCAAACCACATCCGACTCCGAGATGATTGTGCAGTTGATTGCGCACTCGAATGCCGGCACGCTGGTGGATGCAATCGCTGATTCGCTCAAGACGGTTGAGGGCGCATTCTCGATTGTGATGATGACACGCGACCGCATTTTTGCGGCTCGTGACCCGCGCGGCTTCCGTCCGCTCTCGATGGGGCGCATTAAAAATCCTGATGGTCCGGATACGATCGTCTTTGCGAGCGAGACCTGTGCATTCGACCTGCTGCGCGCCGAGTATGAGCGCGATGTGTTGCCCGGTGAACTGGTGATGGTAACCGAGGACGGCGTGACGAGCCGCCAGTATGCGAGCGGCGTGGCGCAGTCGAGCTGCATCTTTGAGCATGTTTATTTTGCGAGGCCTGACAGCCGCATTTACGGTCGTTGGGTGCAGGAGAGCCGCGATGCGATGGGCCGGCGACTGGCGCGCGAGAGCGGAGTGCCGGCGGATGTTATCGTTCCGGTGCCGGACTCGGGCGTGACGGCTGCGATTGGCTACGCGGAGGAGAGCGGAGTTCCCTTCCGGTTTGGACTGATCCGCAACCACTATGTTGGCCGCACTTTCATACAACCTGAACAGCGTGTGCGCGACTTCGGCGTGAAGTTGAAGCTTAACCCGGTGCGCAATCTGCTTGAAGGCAAGCGCGTGGTGCTGATTGATGATTCGATCATCCGCGGGACGACGAGCAGAAAAATTGTGCGCATGGTGCGCGGCGCGGGCGCGAAAGAAGTTCATCTGCGCATCAGTTGCCCGCCGACGGTTTCGCCGTGTTTCTACGGAGTGGATACGCCGAGCAAGCGCGACCTGATCGCCGCCAATCACTCGATAGAAGGGATTCGACAGTACATCGAGGCTGACTCGCTGGCTTATCTTTCGCTCGGCGGATTGTTGAAGTGCTGCGCGACGAAGAACCCGTCAGGCGAAGACGCCGGATACTGCACTGCGTGTTACACCGGTGTTTATCCGACCGATTGGGTTGATGTGCGGGAGATTCTGGCGGCGCAGTAGGCTGCTGAATTATTCACAACTGCGGGCGGGAGTTTCTGATAATCTTCCGCCTATGAAAAAGTTTCTAATTCTTGCCATATCACTATTAGTTACAACCAGCGTCTCCGCGC
>CAIMNN010000097.1 GCA_903842845.1 uncultured Acidobacteriaceae bacterium
CTCGACCTCGCACAGTACCGCGAGCTCGCCGCCTTCGCGCAGTTCGGCTCCGACCTTGACCCGCTCACACAGAAGCAGCTCAACCGAGGCCAGCGCTTGACCGAACTCCTCAAGCAGCCTCAATTCCAGCCGCTCACCTGGCAGCAGATGGTCGTCGTGCTCTTCACAGGTACGCAGGGCTACCTTGATGATCTTCAGGTCAGCGACATTCGCGCCTTCGAAGACGGTCTCCTCAAGTACTTCGCGTCCGCCCAGCAGTCCATCATGGACGACCTCACGGCGAAGAAGGCCCTCGATGACAACCTCCGCGATCGCTTGAAAGCCGCCATCGTGGAATTCAAGGCGAATTTTAAGGCGTAGCGACAATGGCAAATGTTCTCGATTTAAAACGGCGCATCCGGAGCGTGAAAAACACGCGCCAGATCACCAAGGCCATGAAGATGGTCTCGGCGGCCAAGCTCCGTCGCGCACAGGAGCGCGCCCTCGCGGCCCGTCCGTACGCGGAGAGCATCACCGCGGTCCTCGCTTCGCTCACCCGCCGCATCGAGATCTTCGACCCCGCGACCGGCAACCTGCGTCATCCGCTCTTTGCCGTGCGCCCGGAGAAGAACATCCTCCTCGTCGTCGTCACCGGCGACAAGGGCTTTGCCGGCGCATTCAACGCCAACATCATGAAGGCCGCGCTCAACGTTATTGATGAGTCGACCTCCGACGGCGCAGACAAACAGATCGACATCGAGGCCATCGGTCGCAAAGGCCGCGACCTCATGAAGCGCAGGTTCCCCACGGCAAAGTTCGATTCCGTTGACATCGACTCACTCGAGCGCCCTGTCCGCAATCGCGCCTCCGCCGTCGAGATCACCGGCGACCACCCCGGCCTGCTCGACAAGCCCGTCTCATCGCGCGTCTTCAAACTCGCCTCCGACATCATCGCGCGTTACATCCACGGCGAGATTGACGCCTGCTACATCGTTTACAACGAGTTCAAGTCGGTCATCTCACAGCGCGTCGTCGTTGAGCGCCTGCTCCCGCTCATGGATATCGGTCGCCCCGAAGTGCGCAGCCTCCTCGAGCCGACCTCCGCTGAAAAAGAGCGCGCCGCCGAAGCTGCTCTCACAGCCGGCGTTGCACTCACCGAGGCAGATGCCACCGAGGCCGTTGAAGAGTCGCACAAGTTTGGCACCGCGAACGTTGACTACATCTACGAGCAGCCGGCCGAGGAGCTCTTCGACGGGCTCCTCCCCCAGTACGTTTCCTCCATGCTTTACCACTCCATCGTGGAGTCGGTTGCCGCAGAGCACGCCGCGCGTATGACGGCGATGGACTCGGCCACCAACAATGCTTCAGATATGATCGACGCCTACACGCTCCAGATGAACCGAGTGCGTCAGGCGGCTATCACCAAGGAAATCATCGAAATTGTCAGCGGCGCTGCCGCAGTTTAAGAGTTTTTTCTCGCTTCACAGGAAATTGCTAGCAAGCAGATCATCAATAGGATGATTTGATTCAGTAGGAAGGCAAAGAAAAATGGCTAACATCGGCAAAGTTGTTCAGATCTCAGGTCCCGCCGTGGACGTTCAATTCGAAGAGGCAACCATGCCTCCCATCTACCAGGCGCTGCGCGTCACCAGCGAGGGCTTCAACGTTCCCACGCCGATTGACGTCACGCTCGAAGTGCAGCAGCACCTCGGCGAAGGCCGCGTGCGCACCGTTGCCATGGAAGCGACCGACGGCATGGTCCGCGGCATGAACGCTCATGACCTCGGCGGCCCCATCATGGTCCCCGTGGGCAAGGAGACTCTGGGTCGCGTCATCAACGTCATCGGCGAGCCGGTCGACGAACTCGGCCCCATCGGCGAAAAGCTGCGCATGCCCATTCACCGCCCCGCTCCGCTCTTCGACGAGCAGTCCACACACGAAGAGATGTTCGAGACCGGCATCAAGGTCATCGATCTTATTCAGCCCTTTTTGAAGGGCGGCAAGATCGGCCTCTTCGGCGGCGCCGGCGTAGGCAAGACCGTCGTCATCATGGAGCTCATCAACAACGTCGCCAAGAACCATGGCGGCTACTCGGTCTTCGCAGGCGTCGGCGAACGTACCCGCGAGGGCAACGACCTCTGGTTGGAAATGTCCGAGTCAGGCGTCATCAAGCCCGGCGACTTCAAGGATTCAAAAGCCGCGCTTGTTTATGGCCAGATGACCGAGCCGCCCGGAGCACGTCTCCGCGTCGCGCTCACCGGCCTCACCGTCGCCGAGTACTTCCGCGACGTTGAAGGTTCTGACACGCTGCTCTTCATCGACAACATCTTCCGCTTCACGCAGGCCGGCTCTGAGGTTTCAACCCTCCTCGGCCGTATGCCCTCCGCCGTCGGCTACCAGCCGAACCTCGCAACAGAAATGGGCGAACTTCAGGAGCGAATCACTTCAACCAAGAAAGGCTCCGTCACTTCAGTGCAGGCCGTCTACGTTCCCGCTGACGATTTAACCGATCCCGCACCGGCGACAACCTTCGCCCACTTGGACGCGACCACCGTGTTGAGCCGTCCGCTCTCCGAACTCGGCATTTATCCCGCCGTCGATCCTCTCGCGTCCACATCGCGCATCCTCTCCGCCCGCATCGTCGGCCAGGAGCACTACGATGTAGCGCAGGGCGTCAAGAAGATCCTTCAGCGCTACAAGGACCTTCAGGACATCATCGCCATTCTCGGCATCGACGAGCTCAGCGAAGACGACAAGCTTACCGTCGCCCGTGCGCGTAAGGTGCAGAAGTTCTTGTCGCAGCCCTTCCACGTTGCCGAGCAGTTCACCGGCATCCCGGGACGCTACGTCAAGATCGCCGAAACCGTGCGCAGCTTCAAGGAGATCATCGAGGGCAAGCACGACAGCGTCCCCGAGCAGGCCTTCTACATGAAGGGCTCCATCGAGGAAGTGCTCGAAACCGCAGAGAAGATGAAAAGCTAGTTGTCAGTTGCCAGAGAACAGAGACCAGTTTCTTCATGTGTGAACAACCATTTATGTTGTAGCAAGAATTTAACTGATCTCTGATCTCTGATCTCTTGTTACTGAGGCTCATATGACTGAAATATCCAATGCGCTTCGTGTCAAGCTGGTCACGCCCGAGCGCGTGCTCTTTGAGCACACCGTCGAGTCTGTCGAGCTGCCTGCGAAGAACGGCTACTTCGAAGTTCTCTACGGCGCAGCGCCGCTCGTCGCCGAACTCGGCGCTGGCGACGTCACGCTCCACGGTACCCCCGAAGGCACACAGCGCTACAACGTGAACTGGGGATTCGTTGAAGTCCTCCCCGAGCGCGTAACCATCCTCGCCACCGACGCTTTGAAGCCCGCCGAGATAGACGTACCGCGCGCTGAAGAGCAGCTCGCACGCGGACATCGCGAGTGGGACTCGGCCGGCGACAATCCCGAGGCTTACGACGAAGCCCTGCACGTCATCGCTGAGGCCGAAGCCAAGCTCGCTTCAGCCGCTGACAAACAGCACTGAGTTCAATTCAACCCAACAAAAAGCCCCGCTCATGCAGCGGGGCTTTTTGTATTTATGTTGAATGAAGAGGTATAAAATTGACCCGCAATCAGATTGAGTTTGTGGGATTGCTCTAATGCTGGCAGCGGAGGGCGCGCATCATGGATCGCACTTTTCACTTCATCGCTATTGCAGCGGCACTTTTCTGCACACTCTCACTCAACGCCCAGACAAAGGTCTTCACCGACACTGACTCAGGCAAAGAGGTTCACCTCAAAACAGGCGAGCGCATCGAGTTGCACCTCAAGTCAAATCCCTCCACCGGCTTCGCCTGGTATGTGCACAAGGATTCAACTCCGTTGATGAAACTTGTCAGCCAATCCTTCAGCGGCCCGGATAACCCCATGCCCGGCGCAGGCGGCTTTCAGGTCTTCGTCTTCGAGGGCAAGCGCCCCGGCGACGGCGTGCTCCTCCTCCATTACGTCCGCTCATGGGAGAAGCCCGCCCCCGACGAAACCCAGTTCAAGCTCCACGTGGTCGTGGAATAGATACCGCTCTCGATCCGCTCTCCTACTTGTATTCGTATGGATCAGTTTCTGGTTCTAAATTATGAGCGGATTACAAAAATGATAAGTATGAATGAATTGTCATGAATCTCCTGCTCCACAACCCTCCCAAATAGCGTCTCATAGAAAATAGAACACAAACAGGTCAACAAACTCTCTACAAGGATGACCTGACTGGAGCGGAGTAGCTTGAATAAATGCATCTTTTATCTTTTTTTACTGTCGGCATTTGCCGGCATCGCAGCCGCGCAGCAGCAGTCTGCGCCTCTCGCCAATGTGGAAACCGCAGCAGTTGAACTGCCGGATTCGCCGGGCTTTGTCGCCTCGGCGACCAATGACAACAAGCATTCGGCCAGCATCTTCGGCACCGTGACCGACCCGAGCGGCCAGATCGTCCCTCAGGCGCGCATCGTCCTAACTGACCTGGCCCAGCACAAGGAACAGCAGATCCGCTCCAGCGAGACCGGCGCATTTACATTCGACAATCTCCAACCCGGCCGTTACTCCATCAAGGTCACTGCAACCGGCATGGGTGAGTATTTTTCGCAGGAGATTGTTCTGAAAGATGGCGATGCACGCATTGTGCCCAATGTCATGCTGCCAATTGCCAGCACATCGACCGAGATTCACGTCTACGCCAACCGCGACACCATCGCGCAGGAAGAAGTGAACATCGCAGTTGATCAACGCGTCCTCGGCGTCTTGCCTAACTTTTACAGCGTCTACGATTGGCACGCTTCGCCACTCGGCGCAAAACAGAAGTTCGAACTCGCTTTTCATGCCAGCACTGATCCCGTTGCCTTTGCCGGTTATGGTTTTGTAGCCGCTATTGAGCAGGCGCAAAACACTTTCCCCGGTTACGGGCAGGGAATGGCCGGCTATGGCAAACGCTACGGCGCGGCATTCGCTAACGACTTCATAGGCAGAATGACCGGCAGCGCCATCTATCCCTCGCTCTTCCACCAGGACCCACGTTACTTCTACAAAGGGACGGGTTCAACCAAGTCCAGAGTTTTATACGCCATCTCTCAGGCCGTTTTATGCCGCGGAGACAATGGCCATCAGGAAATAAATTTCTCACACATCCTGGGTAGTTTGACGGCCGGCGCACTCTCGAACCTCTACTTCCCGCAAAGCGAGCGCGGCGTTTCATTAACATTCACTAATACACTCGTCGGCACCGCCGGCAATGCACTCAACAACATCGTGCGTGAGTTTGTTCTAAAAGGAATCACTACCCGCGGAAAAGGAAACCCTGCCCCGTAGTGAATGTTGACTCCAACGCAAATGGAAAAGGGAGGGCTTTATGGCCCTCCTTTTTTTAGTGGCTGTCGCCGTCGTGGTCAACGTCAGCCGACGCAAGTGCCTGTCGGCCTGCTGCACTGATGGTGACTGTGTCCGGCCCCGCGTTGGGGCTGGTGGTTGCCGGTTGCGGCGCTGGTGCTGCGGCCTTCGTTAAAGCCTCAGCCTGAGCGACCTGGATATTCCCACTGATGGCGGTCAAGGACATGGTGTCTGGCCTCCTTGCTCTCCTCATCGGCCTCAGGCATCATCGCATCAATTACTTCTCCGTCATATTCGCGTCATTTATGCGCCAGCACCCAGTCGCCGATCTTTTTGAGCACCGCAGGCGCTATCGTCTCCTCTATCTCGCCATACTCGCTCGGAAGCCCTGTCTTCGCCGTCTGAAACAGATGGTTCAATCCCGGATAAACAACCGTTTCATACTGCTTGTCGCCGGCCGCGTCCAAAGCCTTCTTCAACGCCGGCGCATTCACAGTCGGTGGCACCTGCATATCCTTCTCGCCATAAAGCGCCAGCAGCGGGACCTGCAACTTCGCAAGATTGCTCGCCGGGGCATAGCGCAGAAATTCCACATACCACGGCGATGTGAGCGCCTTCAGATTAGCCTCGAGCTTGTCACCGCTGAGTCCGTATGGGCCTAACGCATCACGCAACGCCTTGTCGCGCGCTGCCACTGGCTGCTCAGCCTTCACGATCGCAACCAGCTTCGCCTCGGTATCTGCCGACTTGTCCGCAACCTTTTGTTCCACACCCGATGCAAGTGCCAGCGCGCGTGTCTGCTCCACTATCAGTTGGTCGCCGGGTATCGCCGGCCCCGCCAGCAGGATCACAAAAGCTACATTCGCATTCCGCGCCGCCACCATCGGCGCAATATCGCCACCCTCGCTGTGCCCGAGCAGTCCGATGCGATTCGCATCTATCTCTTGCCGCCGGAGCAGATAATTCAATCCCGCTTCGGCATCATTGGCAAAATCTGCGCTCGTCGCCGTTGCATAATTCCCCGTTGATTTCCCAACCCCGCGCTTGTCCGCGCGCAGCACCGCAATTCCGCGCCGCGTCAGAGCATCGGCAAGCACCAGGAACGGCTTGTGCCCCATCAGCGTCTCGTCGCGGTCATGCGGCCCCGAGCCGCAGATCAATATCACAGCCGGAAACGGCCCCTTGCCTTTGGGCAGCGTCAGTGTCGCGGCCAGTACGTTCTCCCCCGACCCGTAGTTCAAGTTCTCGCTAGTGTACGGAAACGGCCCAACAGGCATCTGCGGACGCTTCCGCTCCAACTGCGTCGCATTTGTCACACGCGCCAGCGCCAGCGGCAACGGCATGCCGCCCTGCGTGAACGTGCCTTCGAACTTCGTCCCGTCAGCGCTCAACTCGGCCAGGTACGTCGCATGCATCTCCGGAAAACCAAGCGAAAGCTCCCCACCCTTGAGCGTCGCGCTCGCAGCCTTCACCCATTGCGGGCCCTGGTCCGGGCTTTGCAGCGACGCGCTCAACCCATCGGCTGTCGTTTCCAGCTTGATGACGATGCGCACCTTCGCCGTGTTAATTGAGAGCGCGCCCGCCCAGTCGCCGTTGATTGGTGCAGCAGGTGTTTGCGAGACGAGCGCAGGCAAAAGACAGAGGCAGAGTGCGACAAGAAGACTTCTCTTCAGCATGACAAATATTGTTGCACGAATTTATCAGCATGTTTATTCAAAACTAACATCTGTGCAAGCCGCCGCGTCATGGCCTACAGTGATTAGCCGAA
>CAIMNN010000098.1 GCA_903842845.1 uncultured Acidobacteriaceae bacterium
CCAACTTTCATCTGCCGCTGTCGAGTTTGTTGATGTTGGTGAGCGCGTTTGCGGGGCGAGAGAATATTTTGACGGCGTACAAGTGTGCTGTGGAACAAAAATATAGATTTTTCAGTTATGGGGATTGCATGTTTATAGGCCATGCGAAGTGAAAGCTCCGCATGGCCTGATAATTTTTACAGCCTGGTTTTATGGTTTTGTCGCGAGAATAAGCGGTGACGGGCCGGGCGCGGGAAGCTGACGTGCGTTGACGAAACCTGCTTCGTTGAGCCAGGTGCTGATCTCTTCAAAGCTGTAGGTGTCGCCTTCGTCGGTATTGATGAGCATGTTGACGGCGAAGACGAGTCCATTGACGGGGCCGGTGCGGTCGGCGTTGACGAGGAACTCCTGAATGGCGATGGTGCCGCCGCTGTTGAGTGCGCCGAATGTTTTCTTGAGGAGTGCGCGGCTGCGGGTTTCGCCTTCGCTGTGGAGGATGTGGCCGAGTGTGGCGAGGTCGTGGTTGGAGCCGAAGTCTGCGCTGGCGAGGTCGCCCTGGTGGTAGGTGAAACGCGAGCCGATGCCGAATTTTTCCGCATTGGCTTTGGCGACGTCGATGACGCCGGGCCAATCGACGATGGTGACCTTTACTTCAGGCGAGTGCTGGGCGAGAGCGATGGTCCAAACGCCGGAGCCGGCGGCGAGGTCGAGGACGCTTTTGGGGCCGGTGAGGTTGAGGTGCGCGGCGAGAGCTTGCGCGGCGGGGTAGCTCATGGGGAAGATGTCGTTGACGAACTGGTGGAAGAACTCTTCGCCGTCCTGCTGCTGGTTGACGGCGTGGTCGGGCTTGCCGGTGGTGACGATCTGGTTGAGGTGCAGCCACTTTGGGAGCAGTTGCTCGCTGGTGTGGAGGATCATGCCGCCCATGAAGCTAGGCTTGCTGCGGACGAGGAAGGCTGCACTCTCTGGGGTCAGTGCGTACTTGTCGCCCTGTTTGGCGAGGAACTGAAATCCGACGAGGGCGTTGAGGATGATGGTGAGACCGCGGCGCGATGTGTTGGTGAGAGGTAGAAGCTCGGCGATGGACTTGGGGCCGCTGTCGAGTGAGTCGAATACCTTGTGGCGGATTGCGGCTTCGAGGACGAGTGGAGGCGCGTAGCCCCAGGCCATTTGCAGAATACGTTCAGGAGTGACAGCTTGATCGTGTGGGCTCATTGCATGCTCGCTTTCGTGAGTGGGGAATTGTGAGACTGCTCGGAATGTGGTCAGGGGAAACCTAGGTCATCTTAGCAAGGTGAACCAGCTTCTGTGATGAAAAAATGTGAGGCGCCGGGGTGATTGAGGGTGCCGATTGCAACTGATACACTCCATGTGAATGACGAGCAAAGAGCAACAACCCGTATATCTACTGGACACGATGTCCTTCATCTTCCGTGCATACCACGCGATGCAGCGGTCGCGTCCGATGTCGACGCGGACGGGGCTGCCGACGGCGGCGATCTATGTATTTGTGAACATGCTAAAAAAGTTGCGCCAGGATTTTGCGCCGCATTATTTTGCGGCGGTTTTTGATATGAGCGGTGAGGTTTTCCGCGATGAGAAGGCGCGCGAGATTGGCACACTGAAGAAATGGAATGCGAAGAAGCAGGCGTTTGACGAGGTGGATTA
>CAIMNN010000099.1 GCA_903842845.1 uncultured Acidobacteriaceae bacterium
AAGCGTGTAACCCGAGCCCACCCAGAATTGCCATTCTCGTAAGGTCGTGTACGAGCCCTGCGTTAATAGCAAAATGTCTGTCGTCTTGTGAGTGAGCGCCATGCATAACATCGCACCGAAGATCGTAAACTTCCTGAGCGTCGCGGTATGCACGTTCGAGCGGTCCCGCTTCGCGCTCTCCAGTTAAGATGGCGACACGCTCAGAGAAGACATTCGTGCTGAAGCCACCTATTGTCGTAAGTCGCTCTAGCGCGGTAACCCATTTTGCGATTTGAACTCCGCTGGACTCCTCAAAAGACGCATCTCCAAACCATTTCAGCGCATCGACAAGCCTGTTGGTTGCCTCTGATTGCCTTCCATTCAAACAGCTTGACAATAGATGGCCGACAAAGCACCGAAAGTTCTGAGGAATGCTATCGAACCAATTGCCTCCGATTAGAGCGCCTTCAAATTCACGGCCATACCAAGTCCATTCAACTTTCCCATCCGTCTCAGAAAGGACGCACGTCTCACGATTTCTAGCAGCGCTCGTATGAGGAAGCCTCATTGACTTGGCATGGCGAAGCCCAATAACAAGCTTCAAGAAGTCAATACCGGCACCAACGATGGTTTCTGCCCTCGCACGCGAAACGTCCGGTGCGCAACTTGGAATTGACACGCTGGCGACCCAGCCATGCTTTTTGGCGGCCCCAACGAAATGTTCCAGTGAGCCACCGACCTCCTTTTGCTTTCGCTCTATGCTTTGATTCAAGTCTGAGAGGAAAATCTCAAGCCGTCGAAACTTGACAGGACCGAGGTCGAATTGGTCGGGTCCAGGCTCCCCCGCAATCGGATTCTTGGGTAATTCATGCGTGAGCACACACGGCAGGTGGTGACAGATTTCCACGTGCTCGATTTCAGATGATCGGGCGTACGATTTTAGAATTCCGACTAATTCATTGTCGTCAGTAATGTTATCAATCAGCACTTGGGCAATTCTGTCGGAAATGATCTTCGCGATGGCGTCTGAACTCAAGTCCGGACCATTCGAAGCTTCTTCAACCAACCGCTGTGCCATTCGGCCAATGGCGTATATTCCCTCGCGGCGACATAGCACCATGCTGTGGTCCAAAGGGCGATAGATATGACAAAGCCCATCCTCTGGATGCTTGGCATAATGACCCTTGATTGCTGTGAGATCACCATCTAAGGTCATTCGCTGTTCAAGAGCCAGCATTTCCACAACGCCATCCATGAGGCATTCGAAATCAGCGACATATGCGCGCGTGGATTCCTCAGAAACAGGTGGAGACATAGACATACTTCTCATCCTTCACGTCCCGGCCGGTGGTCCAAGTCCCTTCCCTAATCACATATGACGGTTCCCCCGGCCCCACGCATTCGGGGACCGAGGATAGCCAATCATTACTTCACAGGGATATGGCCAAGAAGTCGATAGACTCTGCGGGCATCTGCTTCATAGGTCCTGATGGTCGCAACCGAAAGGCCGGTAGTTGTTTTGCCGGACTCGGCCCACTTCCAGGCTGCCAAGTACGGGGAGACTGACTCCGGCTTGACCCCATCGGCCAGAAGCGCCTCTGTCAAGCTATCAGATGCGAATTTCATTGTCTTGGACATGAACAGATTTTACCGCCCAGAACCAGATTAGGGAGCGCAATTTGATCGCTTCGGCAAATAGGTATCGATAAACAAGGTTCACGTTAACGTTCTGCTGGGGCACCGTCAACGAACGCAAAATCGCTGATGCACTTGTCGACTGCCAATTGTCGCCGCTGGAAACTGCATGAGCGCGTTGGGCTGTTACCGTAATCCCTGAATTCCGCAAAAAGTGATTGGCGGAGCGTTGACGAGCATCCGCCGAGATGGCCAATCAGTGCAGCATCGACGCGAGTTTGTGCCAGTCCGGCGAGTAGACCATGTTTACGTTGTACCAGTGGTGCGCCGTGCGGTCAGCCATTGTCTCGTGGTTGAGATCGAGAAAATGCAGATCCAGCGTCAACAATTGCGGCACAGCCGGACTCACGTTCTTGTCGAAGTAGCTCTGGCTGTATCGAACGATCGGATCGGTGTTTTTTGTCGGCGTAGTGACGATGATGCCGGTGGGCACAGTTGAAGTGTCAAAGTACGCCGGCTGTTTGAGTGCCTCGGGAGAAAGATGCGCAAGCAGCGCCTTGTGTCGCTCGAGCGAGGGCTCGTTCGCGTACGCATACTGGATCCAGCGTTGAAGCGCTTCGCCGAGGCTGACCGGCTCAAATAAAGAGCGGCCATTGGCCTCGATGACCAGCACGTGATCATAGTTGTAGACTGGATAACCGCCAGCGCGCCTTGACACATGGATGTATCCAATCTCCACTTTGTCAGGCGGGTTCATTACGGGGATGGACGTGATGCCGGCCGGGTGATTGATCTCAAGCCTCATGGGCAAAGCCTCGCCGGTGATGTGCACTCGCGCGTTGCCGGATGCCCCTGGCGCCTTCTCCATACGGAAATCCGAGCGCGGCCATGGCCAGTATTCAAGCAACCCTTTCAAGGATGCCAGGTGGCATCCACTTGGCTGCCATGTCCATTGCGCGTATTCGTCGGGCCCCGTGGAATTGGGTGTCGCTCCCCAGGCATCTGCGATCTTGTGCGCGGTCTCGTTGAACTGCTCATAGATCTGGGGAGAGACGTGGCACACGCGCAGTATACCTGCCTTCGAGTTGTCCCGCTGGTCCCAGTCGAACCAATGGCTGGCCGGCGGTGGTGGCTCAGCGGACTGGGCGGAGCACTGGAGTGCGGCAACCAGAAGAGCGGCAGTCAAAAGCGTCGCAGCGTATAGCGCGTTGCGCAGA
>CAIMNN010000100.1 GCA_903842845.1 uncultured Acidobacteriaceae bacterium
CCATAGCTCATTAAGGGCAGCGGTATTCCGGTGACCGGCATAAATCCGATGACCATCCCCACATTGACCAGGATCTGAAAGGTCACTATAGCCGCAACTCCCATTACGATGAGGGAGCCGGAGAGGTCAGCGGCTGTTTGAGCGTTTTGAATCAAACGCATCAATATTAAGAAGTATATCAGCAAGACGAATAGCGCGCCTACAAAGCCGTGCTCCTCGCCAAACGCGGCAAAAATGAAGTCCGCGTGAGGAATGGGCAGAAAGTTGCCCTGCGTCTGCGTCCCCTTGGCGATGCCCTTGCCCCAGATGCCGCCCGAACCCACGGCGATGAGCGATTGGCGAACGTGGTAACCCTTGCCGCGCGGATCGTCGTCGGGATTCATAAAGCTGGTCAGGCGGTCCTTTTGATAGGGCTTAAGAATCTTGCCGCTGTTCCAGACACCAAAGACCAGAATGAATCCGGTGACAATGAGGATGATTCCCTGGCGGATATTGATGCCGCCGAGGAATAGTCCTGCGACCAGAATGGGTGCGTACGTCAGCGTTGTACCCAGGTCAGGCTGAATCACCACCAGGACCATGGGCAGGCCGACAAGGAGAAAGGCCTTGATGATGTCCATGAAGGTCAGCCTTCGCCCGCCCAGGTTGGCAAAGTAGCGCGCGACGGCAATGATGAGCACCAGCTTGACCCACTCCGATGGCTGAAAGTGCATCGGGCCGATCTTGATCCAGCGGCGCGCGCCGAGGATCTTGGTGCCGAAGAGCTTGACCGCGATCAAAAAGACGATGGAGATGCCGTAGAGCCAGGGGACGAACTCAAGCAACCGGTGATAGTTGACCTTGGAGAGCAGGAACATACCGACGATGCCGCCGAGTATCCAAAATATTTGTTTGATGTGGAAGCCGGTGAACTTGGTGTTGAGCGTGGCCGTGTAGATCTCGCCGATGCTGATAAGGCAGAGCAGCATCACCATGCCGAGCAGCGGCCAGTCGAAGTCGCGGAAGCTCATGAAGCGTCGCATCATGTTAACGCTCCTTCCACGGGAGCGCGGCTCCGAGCTCGGTCGGCGTGGGTAGCGGAAAGCGCTGCTGCGGCGCGGGCACTGGTTTCGGCGCAGGCTTTTCGCTTTGCGCAACTTGCCCATCGGCGACTATCTCTCCGTTCCTTACAAAGAAGTGCCCAGCCTCAACGCGCGCGGTTTGATTCTTGCCGGCGGGCATGCTCCACACTGCCCCGACATCAGCGCTGGCAGATTCTTTCGCCTCCGGAAGATTCCCTGACTGGCGGCGCTTCTTTTCAACGTAGGCTTCGACTATCTGCGCACCGATGCGCGCCGGGTAATAGCTGAAGCCGCCGTTCTGCCAAAGCACGGCTATCACCAATTCAGGATTGCGCCGCGGCGTGACGCCAACAAACCAGACATTCGGCTGTAGGGATTTCGTCTTGGCGCCCTTCATCTTGTCCATGGTCTCGTGGCTGATGACCTGCGCGGTGCCGGTCTTGCCGGCAAAGTCGATGCCTTCAAGATGTGCCGAGCCTGCCGTGTGAAAAGCGCCGGGTTGCGTCACCTCGGCCATCCCGTCTGTGATGGTCATCCAGTTTTCCTGATCCAATGGAATCGACGATTCGCCCATGCCGGGATAATCCTGCTGAATCTTGGTGAGTTCATCGGCCGTCAACTGGTTGGAGAAAACCGAATGTGGGCGCACAAAATGACCGCCTGATGCAATGCCCGCGATGATGCGCGCGAGTTGGATGGGCGTAGCTTCAACAGCGCCCTGCCCGATGCCGACCGAGATGGTCTCGCCTGCATACCACTTGCGGTGATAATTCTTGAGCGCCCACTGTTGACTGGGCATCACGCCCGCCTGCTCGCCGGGCAGGTCGATGCCGGTCTTCTGCCCGAAGCCGGCCGCTTGCGCGTACTTTGCAATACGGTCAATGCCGAGCTTGTCTGCGAGCGTGTAGTAGAAGGTGTCGCACGACATGGGAATGGCGTTGTGTATATCCACCGAGCCATGGTGCTCATCGCAATGGTAGATGTGGCCGTAGAAGTCGGTGCCGCCGGTGCAGAAGACATGCAGGTTCTGCGCAACGCCCTCCTGCAATCCCGCGACTGACATGAGAATTTTGAAGGTCGAGCCTGGGGCGAGCTGCGCCTGGATGGCTTTGTTCATCAGCGGATGGTCGGGGTCGGTGATGAGCTTGTTCCAGTCCGCGCGATTGATGCGGACCGAAAATGCATTGGGATCAAAACTGGGGCGAGAGACCAGCGCGAGAATCTCGCCGTTGCGCGGGTCCATGGCGACGATAGCGCCGTTGCGGTCGCCGAGTGCGAGCTCCGCGGCTTTTTGCAGATCGTTGTCAAGCGTGAGCTTGAGGTCCTTGCCGGGCTTGGCGTGTTGCGTCCTCAGGTAGCCGAGTTCGCGACCGTGGCTGTCGACGATAACATCGCGCGAGCCATCCTCACCGCGCAGCAACTCGTCGTAGGTCTGCTCAATGCCGGCCTTGCCGACAACAGCTCCCGGCTCGTACGCCGCATAGCGCGGATTGTTCAAGTCCTCTTCGCTGATCTCACCAACGTAGCCGATGAGATGCGAAGCAAAACCATCGCGTGGATAGAGGCGGCGCTCCTCGTTGATGGTCATCAGCTCAGGCAGCTCAAAGCGATGCGCTTCAATAAAGGCCTGCTCGTCTGGCGTAATGTCCTGCTTGAGCGGAATCGGTTGATAGCTCGGGGCGGTGCGGTAACGGCGCAACGAGGCGCGGATGGTGTCCGCATCAATGTTCAGTCCGTGCGCGATGAGGGCGAGGTCGGCGTCGATGTTGCGGCCCTGCTCGCGTATCAAAAAGCACGAGACCGATGGATAGTTGTCGACGAGGATGCGCCCTTCGCGGTCAAAAAGTTTTCCGCGCGGAGCAAGTACCGGCACCTTGCGGATGCGGTTCTGTTCGGCGAGGACGCGGTAATTGTCAGAGCCCAGAACCTGCAAACGCCACAGACCGCCGACCAGCAGAAGCATGATGGCGAGAATGCCGTACTGCACCGCCGTCAAACGGATCGGCGACAGCCTTGCATCGCGTTCGCTTCGCTCTGAGCGGTCACTGAACATCGTTTAATCCTTCAACTGCAGGCGGTCGAGCAGTGGGTAAAAAACAATTGCCATCAGCGCATTGCCGAGGCCACGCAGTATCTCCGTCTGCCAGTGCCATTCCTTGTCCAGGCCCAGCAGTTGCTCAAAGATGAAGAGATACAGCGCGCTCGAAAGCAGTGAGAGTCCGACGCTGAGCGTGACGCGCACCAGTAGACTGCCTTCATCAATACGCACACCAACAGACGCGGCGAGATAACCGACAACGGTCTTGGTGATGCCGTTCAGGCCGATGGCCTGATGTGTCATCGCATCCTGAAGCAGGCCAAGCGTTGCGCCCATGAACATTCCCTGCACTGGATTGCGGCGGCTGAGTGCGAAGTAAATAGTGACGACCAGAGGAAGGTCGACATAAGCCGTGACAGACAAGTAGTGCTGGCGCGGCAGCCAAGCTTGAAGCACAAGCGCGACCAGCGGTATCAGGATGTAGACCTGAAAGGGGAAACGACGAACGACAAGATTGTGACGCGGATCATCGGGGAGCATCTTCTTAGTGTTCTCCCTTCTGAGGTATGTGATTTGCTGGCTTGGTCGCATCACTTTCGCCGCCAGGCGGCGAAAAATTATCCTGATGTTTCGGTCTCAGCGGTGGCTTCACGCGGATATCTGTGTCGGCCGGTTTGGGCTCATCCGTCGGCTGCGCGTTCGGGTCCGTCAATCCAGGCAGTCTTTCAGCTAGTATCGCCGCGGCTTTCTTCTGTTCCTCGATCGACTTCTCGCGTATCGCCTGCGCCTCGGGGCCCTTTAACTGTTCGCTGGCGTTAATGTCTTGCTGCGCCTCGGGTGAGAAGACCGGCTGCATGGATGTGATGACCTGCACCTCGTCGATACGGTTGAGCGGCGCGTACGGCTCGACGATGATGTCAATGAACTCATCGCGGTCAGGATCGGTGATGACTTTTTTCACCACGCCCACAGGCAAGCCGCGCGGAAATATCTGGTCGCCGCCGGCGGTCAGAATGCGCTCGCCCGGCTGGATGCGGTCGTCCTTCAAGATGCCGACTATCTGCGTCTGCCCGTTCGCATTGCCGCGCAGAATGCCGCGGATGCGCGTTTTCTCAAGAATGACGCCGGCGCCGCTGGTCTGGTCATTGATGACCAGCACCTGCGCGGTATGAGAGAACACCTCGCGCACTTTGCCGACGATTCCCTGCGGGACTATCACCGCCATATCGTGCGCAACGCCGTCGCTTGAACCTTTGTTGATGTAGAGAACGCGCGAGTGGTCCGTGCCGCTGCCGCCGATGACCGCTGCTATTCGGGTTTGATAAATATATTGGCGCTGGAAGCCGAGCTGCTCCTGAAGCCGCTGCCCCTGCCGCGCATCTTCAAGCAGTGAAGCCTCTTCAAGCCGCATGCGGTCGATGGTCTGTTCCAGGTCTTTGTTCTTGTCGTGCTCGTGGCGCAGGTCAAGATAGTTGCCCCACACGTAACGGACTCCGCTTGTGCTGCCCTGCAATATTCGCTCAAACGGGGTGACGATAGCCGCGGTCCATGAGCGCAGCAGCCGTACGCTGTGTCCGTCGTGCGTGTCCTCAAGCGTGCTGATGCCGGCATCCGTTCTGCGCACTTGCAGCGCAAGCAGCAGGAACTGCACCAGGAGCAGTGTGAAGAGCACCAGCGGGTTGCGGTAACGCCTGAAGAACGGTTCCATGGAATACCAGGTGTTAGGGCTCAGGGTTCAGGGTTCAGGGCTCAGAAACCAAGTCAAACTGGTGCGACTCATAATCAGTTTGAGCAATAGGCGCACAATGCTAACTTGCACATTCATTTTTCCTGAGCCCTAAGCCCTTTGCCCTATTCCCTGCCTTTAATCAATCTTGATCTTGCGCAGCAGACGGAAATCGGAGAGCATCTTACCCGTGCCCAGCACCACTGATGCCAGCGGGTCGTCGGCCACTGAAACAGGCAAGCCCGTCTCTTCGCGGATACGCTTGTCCAAATTCCTCAACAACGCGCCGCCGCCCGTGAGAACGATGCCGCGGTCGCTGATGTCGGCCGAAAGCTCTGGCGGTGTCCGCTCCAGCGCGACGCGAATCGCATTCATCATCACCGCAATGCACTCGCCGAGCGCTTCGCGAATTTCGCTGTCGTCAACGGTGATGGTCTTCGGCACGCCTTCAATAAGGTTGCGTCCCTTGATCTCCATCGTGAGCGGCTTGTCCAGCGGATACGCGGAGCCGATGTCTATCTTGATCTGCTCGGCCGTGCGTTCGCCGATGAGCAGATTGTATTTGCGCTTCAAATAATTGGTGATCGCCTCGTCCATCTGGTTGCCGGCCATACGCACCGAGCGCGAGTACACAATTCCAGAGAGAGAGATGACTGCGATGTCCGTCGTGCCGCCGCCGATGTCGACGACCATGTTGCCCGATGGCTCAGTGATCGGCAAACCCGCGCCAATCGCCGCGACCATCGCCTGCTCAACGAGATAAACTTCGCTCGCCTTCGCGCGATAAGCGGAATCCTCAACCGCGCGCTTTTCAACTTGCGTTATCTCAGACGGCACGCCGATGACGATCCGGGGATGGACCAGCATCTTTCTGTTGTGCGCTTTCTGAATAAAGTAGTTCAACATCTTCTCGGTGACCTTGAAGTCGGCGATGACGCCGTCCTTCATTGGCTTGATGGCGACAATATTTCCAGGTGTGCGGCCAAGCATCACCTTTGCGTCTTTGCCAACGGCTTCAACCGCGCCGGTGGTTTTGTTGATTGCGACAATCGAGGGCTCGTTGACAACGATGCCCTTGCCCGCGGCAAAGACCAGCGTGTTGGCTGTGCCTAAATCAATCGCCAAGTCGCTCGAGAACATGCTGAAGAGCGAGCGCAAACCATGCGAGCGCGAAGAACGCGAAGGATAACCATTCATCGACATTGAACTTTCTTAAAGACCTCAAGTCCATTGTAAGGCCAAAGCCCCTAAACCCCATAAATCTGCAACTTATTAGCCATCCGATGTCTCAATTGGGGCAACCGGTTGCCTGAAAGAATCGGGCATAATCTGTTCCCCGTTCCCTGTTCCATGTTCCCTCACACCACTCACCCCCACAGCCGCACTATCCCGCAATCATTTACAATTCCACACGGCCCTAAGCAATCATTTTTACCCACATGAAATCGAGGTTTTCCATGTCACACCCCAAGTACGGTAACTTCATCAACGGCAAGTTCCAGCCCGCCAAGGGCGGCAAGACCTTCCTCAACATCAACCCCGCCGACCACCGCGACGTAGTCGGCGAGTTCCAGGCCTCCACCGTTGAAGACGTCAACGAGGCCGTCGCCGTAGCCAAGGAAGCCTACAAATCCTGGCGTCTCACCCCCGCCCCCAAGCGCGCCGAAATCCTCTTCCGCGCCGGCAACCTGCTCATGGAGCGCAAAGAGCAGTTCGCCAATGACATGACCCGCGAGATGGGCAAGGTCATAGACGAAACCCGCGGCGATGTGCAGGAAGCAATCGACGAAGCCTTCTACGTCGCCGGCGAAGGCCGCCGCCTCTTCGGCGTCACCACCCCCAGCGAGCTGCCCAACAAATTCGCCATGTCCGTCCGCGTCCCCATGGGCGTCGTCGGCATGATCACGCCGTGGAACTTCCCCATGGCCATCCCCTCGTGGAAGCTCTTCCCCGCGCTCATTGCCGGCAACACGTGCGTCATCAAGCCGGCCGCCGAAACGCCGCTATCTACACTCAATCTTGTCCAGACCTTGTTTGACGCAGGCGTTCCCGCAGGCGTGGTCAACATGGTCACCGGCCGCGGAGCCAGCGTCGGCAC
>CAIMNN010000101.1 GCA_903842845.1 uncultured Acidobacteriaceae bacterium
AAGGGCACGGCTTCAGCCGGGCCGATAACCGCACTGCAAACTCTCGGGCTTTAGCCCCTGACGCTCCCGTAGGGAGCCCACGAGAATAGCCCAGAGTGAAACCCTGGGTCCGCATCCCCAACCAACCTCAGCCCCGTAGGGGCGACCGAACACATCCCCAATTGCACCCCCGCCAACATGTAACTTTTCGTACGGTACCGCGGGCATTCATGCCCGCATCTATGCTGCCTGATATGATTTTTGACCTCGGGGGCCTTGCGCCCCCGTGGCAATAAAACACCGATCTCACTCTCCCACTCAACGCCGCCTCTTGCACATCATTCCCCACAACTCATGCAAAATATATCTGGCATCAATCAGAACTGATCCTGCTCTCTGGCATCAGTGCTCTGTTCACAGTAACTGTGAAACTGTGCACTTGTCCCTAACCCTCTCATTCGCCTGGCTTTTTACTTCCTGTGCACCCCCTCCCCCACACCCCATTTTCACCTTAAAAATCCCCTTTTAAATTTCCGCATATAATTGATATATCTACATTTATTCGCTCGCCGAAAACGCCAGAAACCTGCCCAAATTCGTCCTGATTCGTCCTTTTTCATCTTGAATCTGTCGAATTGAATACAATTTCGTCTTCCGCTCACACGAACTCGTCGCTCTCTCTTGGCTTCACGTTCTACAATTCGACCATCCTGAAATCTCCGCCTCACTCGAAAGAAATATGCCAACTGCGTTCCCATTATTTGGCCTGGTCCATCTCACCATCCTCGCCAGCGTACCGCTCGTCGCATGGTTCTTCGTCCTCATCGGCCGTCGCTCGCCGCTGCATGAGCGCGCCGCGCGCTGGTCGATGGCCATCGCAACCTTCATCTCCGCAATCATGTACTACGGCGAACTCGCCGCGCACGGCCAACTCACTTATCCCGAGCACGTTCCGCTCGAGCTCTGCGACATGTCCGGCTTCCTCGCCATCTTCGTTCTGCTCACGCTCAACAAGTTCGGCTACGACCTTGTCTATTACACCGGTCTCGCCGGCGCGGGCATGTCCATACTCACGCCAAACCTTCCGCCGGATGCAAACCTGTATCGCATCTCGCAGTACTTCCTCGACCACGGCTTCATCGTCGCTGCGGTGCTCTATCTGTTGTGGTCAGGCCAGGCGCGTCCGCGGCGCGGCTCAGTTCTGCGCACCATGCTCGCGGTCAATATCTATGCAATGTTTGTGGGCGCCTTCGACGCCATCTATAAAACCGACTATATGTTCCTCTGCCGCAAGCCTGACCAGATCACGCTGCTCACCTATCTCGGGCCGTGGCCGTGGTACATCCTCGCCACCGAGTTCGTCGGCTTCACACTCTTCGCGCTGCTCTACTGGCCGTGCCGCGAGAAGCAGATGCTGGCCGAAGAACGTGAGACCGCCTGATTATCTGTACGTATCGTCGCGGTGGATGACGAACTCCGGATACGCGCTGCCGCCGAGCTCGTGCATATCCATGCCCAGACGCTCGCCATCCGCGTCCACGCGGAAAGGCAGTATGCGATTGATGCCTAGGAAGAGCAGATAGAGCACTGGCAGGAAAAGCCCGAGCAGCACCGACATGCCTACAAGCTGTGCGATGAGCTGGCCGGGCTTCGCGCTGAACAATCCCGCACAGAACAGTCCGAGCAAACCAGATACGAGATGAACTGGTATCGCGCCCGATGGGTCGTCGATGGAGAGCGCCAGCTCGAGCACTTCTACGAGCAGCGGCGTAACGAAGCCTGCGATTGCCCCGATGAGAATGGCCTGCACTGGCGTGAAGAGTTGAGTGCCCGCGCTCGAAGCGACAAGGCCGGCAAGCCAGCCATTGGCGCAGAGGCTTGCATCGGGTTTGCCGAAGCGGACGCGCGTGGCTATGAAGGTCGCAACCAGCGCAGTAACAGCCATCAAGACAGTATTTAGCGCAATCACCGGCATCGCATACAACGATGCCTGGCTGTTGATCAACGCACCCGCCGCATTGAGGCCCAGCCAGCCTACAAGCGATAGGAATGCGCCGAAGAGTACGTAGATAACCTGATGTCCTGGGATGGCAGTGGCGAGCCCAGGCTTGGGGAACTTGCCTTTCCGCGATCCGGTAACCCAGAGCATAGCCAGCGCGGTAATCCCGCCGAAGGCCTGGATAATCCCCGAGCCTGCATAATCGATGAGTCCATCACCGAGCCCGAAGTGCGTGCCAAGCTGCGCCAGCCATCCGCCATCCCACGTAGCACCTGTAAGCAACGGAATGCCCACGCCGCCGATGAGCGCGGCAATCACGATGCCCGACGACAGGCGAAGTCTGTCAGCCCCCGCCCCCCAGGGAATGAGCGGCGCAATCCCCGCCGCAATCAGCGTGAAGGCCATGGCGAGCTGGTCGTGAGTGGGGAGCGCGGAGAATGCGCCGGCTGTATAAGCGATTGCCGGGTACTGGCCAAAGTGATGCCAGAGCCCGCTGGTCAAAACGCAGCTGAGGATGCCAACGGCGGAGAGGAGCAGGCTGCCAAGAAACGATTGCGCGGCGGAGCGGGAACGGCCGAGGCCGGTGTTGACGAGCGCGATGCCAGCCAACGCCAGCGGCGCGACGAGAAACGCAGCGATGGTCATCACGAAGGTAGATTCCGCCGAAGCTGTGGGCAGTTGCATCATGCGCGCATCTCCATGTGTGCGCGGACGAGCAGGCCGAGGCCGATACACTCGACGCCGACTCCGCAGACAATGAAAATAGCCCGGCGGGTGAGGTCGGGCATCAGATGCAGCGCGGCTACGGTGAGCGCGAAGCCCGCGAGCAACAAAAATATCCCGGCGATACGCATGGTGAACCTGCCTTGACCTGTTTGCTCTTTATGCTATTTTACAATTCATTTGATTTTTCTTTTATAAGAAATTTATATCTCGTGCTATTGATGCATAAATATCAAGCGCACATTCAGACGAATAAGGACGGTGGCTGCGGATTTGGCCACCGTCCCCATTGCGTTGCAGGTTACTTTACGCAAGCGGCGTCAATATAACTGGTGCCGTTGTTGGAGAGGCTGCGCAGATCTTTTCCATTGGCGCCACGCACGGTTCCGCGGGCTTGGAAGCTTTGCCCGGCCTTGGCGAAAAGCGGCCTGCCAGCCGTTGTGAGCGGGTTCAGCTGCACATCTGCGTAAAGAGGCGTGGAGGCGCAAGTGACGGTGACCTGCACCGTTGCCAGCTCTGCGATGATTGATGGATTGATGCGCACATTATTCGCGATGGGTGAAGTTGCAATCTGGGCGCGGTTGGCCTCAACAGCCTGCACATTGGGCGCGGCGAAGTTGCCGGTGCGCTCGTAGACCTGGGTCACTGTGTAAGTGCTCAGAGGACTGCAACTGGAAGCGGTGCGATACGTGCCCATGTCCATCCAGATGCGGCAAAGGTTGAGCTTATGTGAACCGTTTGTTCGCGCCGCAGTGGGGATGGTGACTGTGAAGTTGCTGCTGCCGCTTGCGTCCACACGCGGCAACGAATCTGGCTTGACCGTGTTACCGCTAATGTCGAGATAAATGGTCTTGTCTATCTGATGGGCTGCGACCTGGAGCTGCCATGAGGTGGAGTTGCTCTGGAAGTTTGCCGGTGAGAGTGAATCAATGACCGGAGGGCCGCTGAAGTCGCGAGAAAACGGAACGTGGAAATAATTAGAGGCCAGGTCTTTGACTCCACTGCCATAGGGGATCAATAGATGGAAGCTGAAGATGAGCTCAGAGCCATCCTGCCACTCAGGGAATGCAAGCGAGTTGATCTCAAGGGAGAGAGAGGAGTCGCCCCAAGAGCTGATTTTGCAACCCTGAGATGAAAATGTTTCGGGATCGCAGCGCTTCAGATCGCTCAATTTTCCCTGCACTGTGTAGACCTGCACTGTAGCGTAGGCAAACTGGGAGACGTGCGTGTTGAAATAAGTCGACGTGAGATTGCTTCCGAAAGCATTCAAGCTCGGCTGCATCGCTTTACCTTCCAATGAGATGCCCCAGGAGCCGACATGCGAGGCGACCACAATACTGGGGGTAGTGTTGGCTATGGAAGGATTGGGCGGCATCTGCGCGTCCATGCGGGCCGCGAGTAAAAACAAAGTTAGCGACAACGACAAAACGAAGAGCCGTCGCGCAGGGACAACGTTGTATCTCATCAAAGAACCTCGCATGGCAGTCAGCCTGAGTGGCTGGCGTGCCGGAGTAGTTAAGGTTAGGCCAGGTGAAAGCAGTTACTTTACGCAGGCGGCGTCGATGTAGCTGGTGCCGCTGTCAGAGAGGCTGCGCAGTTGTTTTCCGTTGGCGCCGCGCACTGTGGACCTTGCGGCGTGATAGTTTTGCCCGGCTTTGGCGTACATGGGTTTGCCTGCAGAGGTGAGCGGGTTCAACTGTAAATCCACGTACAGCGGTGTGGAAGCGCAGGTGACGGTGACCAGCTCCGGCGCGAGCTCGGCAATGACCGATGGATTGATGCGCAGGTTGTTCGCGACGGGTGAGGCAATGCCCTGACGCTCGATCAACATGTTAACGGTATATTTTTGCGGTGAGCCGCATAGTTCACTGCTGCGACCGGTGTAATCCACAAGAACGCGACAGAGTTTTACGTCATGCACGCCGCGTCCACGAGCTGTGGGGGGGATTACAGCAGAAAAGCTGCCAGCGCCGTTGGCATCGATGCTGGGCGAGGCAAGCGGGTCAGCATCTTCATCGTTGAACTTAACGAAAATGGTCTTATCAATCATGCGGCCCTGCAACTGTACTTGCCAGTTGTTTGTCGTGCTCATGAAAGTGCTGGGGGCAACGGAATCAAGTATGGGCGGACCAGCAAATGTGCGGATAAATGGAATGTGTAGTTCGTTCGAGCTGACATCGCGCCCACCATTGGGGCCGGGAAAGACCAGGTGATAGGAGATGATGAGCTCGGAGCCGTCGTTCCAGCCGGTGAAGTCTCCTGGTATTACTTCAATCGTCTCCGTGTCCGGACCCCAGTTGTCCAACTTACAACCGTTGGTATGCAGACTGTTGACGTTGCAGTGGACGATGGGTGTTGTCTGCCCATGAGTGGTGACGACCTGCATGGCAAAGTAGTGGTACTTGTCCGGATTGGTATTGAGCGTAAAGTCGTTGGTTCCGAAGGCGCTGGCGGCAGGGCGCATATTGCTGCCGCTGAAGACCATTAGCCAGGTGTTGTCAGGAGTGTATTGGATAGCCTGCGGCCTGGCCGCGATAAGCTGCGGAAAAGGAACTGTCTGGGCAAAAGCGTTTGTACAAATGATGATGGCGAAAAGTACAACTGGAAAGAACGTACGCACAGCAACTTTCATCCTTAACCTCAATTGGGAAGAAGTTTATCAGCCTAATAGATGGATATGCATGAATTAAATGTAATTCTGCTCACTTGGCGCCGACGAGATAAATGACGAGGTCCTGCTCGGGCCATATAAAAAGCTGCTCGGTGTGGCGGCCTTCGAGATAGTCATTGAGCGTCTCCGGCGTATGCATATCCGTGCCCTTCTTGCCGTTGAGCCGTACGACGAGCAGATGTTCAGTATCAGGAACGCCATCCTCTTCGTAATTCACGACCTCATCATTGCGATAGTAAGAGAGCCCGTACTCGATGTCGCGGCGGACACGAAAGACTGCGACGGTTTCATTTTCAGGGATGACGGTCTCGATCTTCTCGGCGAGCGGTCGCGCGGAGTAAGAGCGGTCGAGCATCTGGATTACGCGTTTGGATGCGTCAATGCCGGGGATGATCCAGAATGGGCCGATGCCATAGATAAAGAGCATCAGCACAACCAGTACAGCCGAAGTGGCAAGGCGAAGACGCGCTAGTCCGAAAAATTTGACGACAACGAGAACAAGTGCGGCCGCACCCCATGCGGCGATGATTGCGGCGAGCATTGCGGATATGGGCGGAACGGATGGACCGTGTGCGACAAACCAGGGCAAGAGCAATGTCGCTGCGGTAAGCACAGCGACGAGCGCGGCGTGCGAGAGCAGAAGCCAGCGCGGCAGTCCGCTTTCACGGCGG
This sequence comes from uncultured Acidobacteriaceae bacterium, assembly GCA_903842845.1. Classification (GTDB taxonomy): domain Bacteria; phylum Acidobacteriota; class Terriglobia; order Terriglobales; family Acidobacteriaceae; genus CAIMNN01. The sequence goes on from CAIMNN010000101.1 coordinate 6,044, forward strand.
CGGAAAATGTAGTCGCCGGTGAGGATGGTAATGGGCGGCAACGCGGGCAGAATGTAGCCTGGCAACTTGGACTCAGAGAAACTGAAGAAGAGGATGGGGATGATGGCCCATATTACGAGAAACTCCGGGAAGGCGTCGCCGGGGCGCGTTACGCCGAGCACGCAGCCTTTGGTGTGTCGTAGTTTCCACTCACGCACCGAGACGCGAACACCGTTGGCGAGTGCACGTACGGCGAGAACGGTCCACGGCATGAGCGCGAGCAGGACGACGATGAGGTAGTAGTAGAAGGGCTGCTGATGCTGGTAGCGGTTGGTGGCGAAGCGCTCCAGATTGTGCTGCATGAAGAACTCGTAAAAGAAGGTTGGGTTCTTGTGCTGCACGGCGATGAACCACGGCAACACCATGGCAAAGTAAAGCAGAACGCCGGGCCACCAGATGGAACGCCACAACAGGGACCATTCTTTTCTGAGTGCGGCAAAAGCGATGACGATGACGATCGCAAGGAACGGCGCGACCGGTCCTTTGGCCAGCGTGGCCAGGCCAGTGAAGAAATAAATATCGAAGAGCCAGAACTTTGAGTCGGTCTCATACCATGCGTACCAGCCGAGCAGACCGATGGCGAGCGGTGCAGCCATTTGCATGTCAGTCGAAGCGCCGCGCGCAAAGCCGAGGATGCCGGCGCTTGCGGCGGTGATGAGCGCCGCGTCCAGATGGCCGCCGAAGCGGAATTTTCGCATGTGCAGATAGATGAGGCCGCAGAGGATGAACGCGAAGCTGACTGAGGGCAGGCGCGCGCTCCAGTCGTTTGCGCCGAACTCGCGCGAGAAGAGCATGGCGCGCCAGTAGTAGAGTGCGGGCTTCTCAAGCCAGGGCTTGCCGTATAGATAAGGAGTAACGCAGGCGCTGAGGCGGTCTTTGATGGTGGGTGCGGCGTTGAACTTGTCCATCATCTCGTGGGCTATCTGTGCGTAACGCGGCTCATCAGCGCCCACCAGTCCCATACCCGCACCGCCGGCATACGGAGTGACACCATAACCCAGGAAAAAGAAGGAGAAAAGGAGAAAGATAGAGCCTTCCAGCAGAAAGGCCTTGCCGGGCAGTTTACTGCGCCATCCTGAAAGCGGTTTGGTCGACTGCTCTGTATCTACCACTGAATCCTGCCTGCTTTCGTGGATTTAAGCTCGATCCGAAAGTACTGCATGAAAGCGAATGAGATTAGCCTAACAGATGCATTCCATATATAAACGACGGTTCAGGGCTTCTGTGCGTAAGGTACGGTATAGTCGACCAATATCGTTTTGTAAACACAAAAAAAAGACCCGGCGATTTAACTCACTATCGCCGGGATTCTCTGCTCACGTACTTTTGCCTGCTTTTGCAGGACTTGAAGTTAAACGACCGAAACCACCGGCTCGCCCTGGCCTTGCTGCGGCTCAGACCAATTACGCGGCTGGTAGATGCAGCATGGCTCCTGCGCGTGCGGGTCGCCGGTGATGGCGTAAGCGCGTGCGCGTGAACCGCCGCAGATCTCCTTGAACTCGCATGCACCGCATTTGCCTTCGAGCTGGCCTGAATCGCGCAGAGCCTTGAAGATCGGGGCTTCGCGGTAGATCTGGCGCAGGCTCTGCTCGCGGATATTGCCAGCGTAAATGGGCAGGAATCCGCTGGGGTAAACGTTGCCGACGTGTGAGATGAAGACGAATCCCTTGCCGTCATTGACGCGGCGTGTGGCCCAGCCGATGTTGCGGGAGTGCGTGTCCGCGGTCGGCGCGCCCGGCTCGTAAGCGTGGGCAATGGCTTCGGCGGTGTGCATTGCAACACCAGTTGGATGCGTGCCGGGGTGATGGCCGAACTTGCGCTCCTCAAGATTGTGCTGGATGAGATAGCGGCGGTAGTGCATCGCCTCGGTGGTCTTGATCTGGAAACTGGCGCGACGGCTGAGCTCATAGAGCTTGCCGAAGATGGCTTCAAACTCTTCGCCGCTGAGCAGGTCGTCGACCTGACCACGGCCCACAGGCACGAGGAAGAAGACATTCCACATGACGATGTTGAGCTTCTCAAAGAGATCGACGAGCTGGTCCAATTCATGCGCATTATGGCGGCTGATGGTGGTGTGAACCTGAATCGGCATACCCGCTTCAGCTGCCCAGCCAATGGCCTCAATGGTGCGCGCATAAGCGCCGGGGAGTCCGCGGAAGGTGTCGTGAATCTCAGGGCAGGAGCCGTCGAGCGAGATACCGAGGCGGACGACGCCGGCTTCTTTCAACTTGAAGATGGCTTCGCGGGTGAGCAGCGGAGTGGCGCTCGGCGTAACCGCAACTTTTACGTTCTTGGTGGCTGCGTAACGGACGAGGTCATAGATGTCGTCTCGCTTGAGCGGGTCGCCGCCGGTGAAGACGAAGATGGGAATCTTCAGGTCGCTGATCTCGTCGATGAGGGCCTTGGCTTCGTCGTGTGTGAGCTGGTCGGGGTGCGCGACGGGCTGGGCCGATGCGCGGCAGTGCTTGCAGGCCAGGTCACAGGATTGCGTGATCTCCCAGATGGCCAGAAAGGGCGTCTCGTCGTAATCCAACCCGCCACGGGCTGGAATATTGTGCATGGTTTCCATCTTCAGATACCTCCAAGGGAAGATGCCGGGTTGAAGGGGGAAAGACCTGCAACCTGCATTTGATATCGGGCGTCAGGCAGGGGGAAACATGACCTCAACGCTCCACTTAAGGAGACCATTTGAGCGAGAGTGGGGCTGTGACTGCCATCACGGGTGAGCAGTGGCGCTAATTGGCAGAAAACAAGGGGGGAAAGAGGAATCTTATATTTGTAGTGGCTCACATTTGCAAACCAGACGCGTCGTTTCCTTATTCGTAGCTCAGGAGAGTTTTTATGTCGAAGCTATTATCCACACTTGCGGCCGTAAGCCTGTGCCTTTTGATGACAGGAACCAATACCTCAAACGCAACCGGGCAAGAGAAAAGCGCCCAACAAAGCTCGTCACGCTCCCATTACTTTCCTAATACTCAAAGTGGCATCCACCTGGAGATGGTCTTCAATTACGGACTCGCAGATCCGTCCCCAGAGGCCGGAGTGGTTGACATGGTCTGGGGCTCAAGCTACGCCACCCAGCCTGCCGGCGTGTACAACTCGGCTTATATCCCCTATTCAGTCGACAATTTCACCAACCCGGTAGCTTGGTACCAGACCAATCACCCGGACTGGCTGGAGTACAAGTGCGACAAGACGACGTTGGCCTTCGAGTTCGGCACTACGACACTGGCACCGCTGAACTTTGCCGATCCGGCGGTCCGGGCCTATCAATATGCCCATTGGATCGATGCACCCTTGGCGCAGGGCTACTCGGGTATCGCGGTCGACACCATGTCATTGACCAATCAGTGGAACCGGTGCGGTCACTATGACAGCCACGGCGTGTGGATTCAACAGTATAGCGGGGCGGCCAATGATGCAACATTCAAGGCTGATGTTCTCGATTGGGAATCGGCCGTATACACTCACGTGCATGTCTACTCACCGACAGCGACGATGCAAGTCAACGCCTCTTATGACTTTACGCAGTCGATGCAGGACAATCTGCGGTTTATGACTGCAACCGACCTCGTGCTGGACGAGCGAGGCTTTACGAATTGGGGTTCGGAGTCGCGCAATGTGACCACGCCCGCCGAGTGGCAGACAATTGCGACAGTCATAGAGAACGTTCAATACCGCGGCGTATGTTACATGACGAATGGGGAAGAGCCACAGCCGACGACGGAGATTACACAGGAGGAGCGGTTGTGGGTGCTTGCCAATTACCTGTTGTTGAAGAACAACTGCACCTACGTTTCCATAACCGGGATCACGAATGGCGCGCAGGATTATGGCAAACTTTGGGTGTTTCCGGAATATACCGCCGCGATCGGCCGCCCCCTGGGAGTGTTGACGCGAGTTCGGGGCATCTGGATGAGGAAGTTTTCCGGTGGGCTAACGCTTGTCAATCCTTCTAACTTCACCGCGAATGTGCCTCTTCCACCGGGAAAATATGTTGATGTGAACGGGGACAAGGTGGGATCGGTGGTTACGATGAACCCACAGACCGGACTCATCCTTTTATTGGCTAATTGAAAGGTGAAGACCCTAGGAGTCCGAGGAGGTGCGTGAATCGGACTTTTTGCGGGTTAATCGAATCGACTTTTTGAATGCGCATTGCTGTGAGCCCTGTCACTGAAGATGCTTAAAAGCGAGCGCAGAATGATGCTGCTTCTTGGTGTGTACCCTAAGTGGAGTTCTACCATTGTATGGTCTTCACCAGAAGGAGGGAGCCGTGACCACCATGGTCAGTCCGGGCTGGAGCAGACCCTCCAACCTTCTCTTCGCAACCGAGATCCCCGCCGATCCCAAAGCCTTTGCTTTTGCACTCGAACAAGCCAAGGAATTTGGCGCCTATCTTACAATCTTCCACGCTTATGACACCCTGGTGGTCGCCGCAAGCGAGACCTCCGGGATCCGTTATTACGATTATCAAGCAGCCGCAGAAACGGAATTCGTGGCCCTGCAACCGCTGGTAGAAGAAGCAAAAAAAGCCGGCGTTGAGTGCCAGGTCGTCGTCCGCCCCGGTTTGCCCGCCGAACAGATTCTGCATTACATGCGTGAAAAACAGATCGAACGCGTCATCATGGGCACACATGGTCGTGGCCCGATCGGGCATCTGGTCATTGGGTCCGTGGCCGAGGCCGTGGTGCGCACTTCGTATGTGCCGGTGATAGTGGTGGGACCCAACGTTTTTGCCGACCGGTTGGACAATTACAAGACCCGTACCGTGCTCTGCGCCGTGAACGAAGAAGAACGCAGTTACACGGTAACCGCGCTTGCCGCGCAGATCGCCTTTGAACACAAGGCGCGGCTGGTGTTGCAACATGTTATTCGTCCTCATGACCGGCTGCACACACTGGCCGGCCGCACACTCGAACAGATGGAGCGCGACCTTCATCTGCTCATTCCCATCAATTTGAAGGATAAGCTTCAGGTTGAAGCGATCGTGGTGCCCGGCGACCCGACCGACGAACTGCTGTATCAATGCAAGGCGCAGCAAGCGGATTTGATCGTCATGGGTGCCCATCATGCCTCCATGCTGGCCTCCTTCTCCCGTCCGGGCGTGGTCCACAAGATACTCGCCCATTCCAGCTGCCCGGTCCTGACCGTATCCAATCTGGTCACTGAGCTGGCGGGAGAACATAAAAAGCAACATGTACACGCGGATGAGGTTTACATGGCAGGCGTCTTCTAAACTGTGCGCTCCAATGACTGAAGCAAACCAGGGCGGCGAACTCACCTCCAGTTCGCCGCCCTTGGTTTTTCTGAATCGGATTTATTTGCTACAGCTTTTTCCATCCGTGCAGATCTGCGCTGTAATGCCCTTGCCTTCTTCGACCATGTAGATGCGGTCGACTGCGGGGAGTTTGAACTTTTCAACCTGGCCAGAGGGCCAGTGAATCTCGACGGTCCCGGCATCGGTTGCATCGCCTAGGCCAAAATGCAGACGCTGGTCACTTGAGCTGATGAAGTTGCCGCCGGTTACCACGTCCTGCCGCATGCGCAGATTGTTGGCGTTCAGGTAGACGGTTGCGCCCATGGCATCGCGTGGACTTTTTTTGCCGGTCGCCGGATTCACGCCACCGACGAGTTTTATTGCAACCCAGTGATGATGGTCCGGATTGACGTTGCGCAAAAGCACTGGCGGGCCGTCGATGGGACTGATGACCACGTCGATCTTTCCGTCGTTAAAGAGATCGCCGAATGCTGCGCCGCGACCCGAGGTGAGCGTTGCCAGACCACTGCCCTTCACCGGCGGAATGTACTCGAACTTTCCGTCGCGAGTATTGCGGAAAAGCAGCGGCCGCTCCTTGAACGTGGTACCCCAATCGTGCTGGTCAACCTCAGGATAAACGTGGCCGTTGATCATCAGTATGTCGAGCCAGCCATCGTTGTCATAATCCAGAAAGCCCGTACCCCAACCCACAAAGGGAACAGGAATCTGCGCGATGCCAGCCTGGTCTGCAACGTCAGAATAGTTAGGCACGCCGTCGACGATGCCATCATTGTGGTAAAGCGCTTTATAGTCGTCGCCGAAGTCGGTGACCACAAGATCAAGCAGTCCGTTGTTCATGTAATCGCCAACGGCTAAGCCCATCGAAGCTATCTCGCGCCCATCCTTGTTCAGTGCAAAACCGGAGATGTAGCTCTGGTCCTCGAAGGTGCCGTCGCCTTTATTGATGTAAAGATAGTTCGGCATTGAATCATTGGCGACGAGCAGGTCAACGCGGCCATCGTTGTTCACATCGGCAAAGATTGTGGTGAAACCATAATAGGCGGCCTTGTCCGCCACACCAGCCTTCTCACTGACGTCAGTGAATGTGCCGTCCCCATTGTTATGGAAGAGATGGTCGGGCTCACCCTTGAGACCGCGCGGTCCGCACATCACCGGCACGCCCTGCAACTGACAAAAAGCAAAAGCTACACTGCCATCATTGGCCAGCGACTGATGAGCGACATCGTAATGCAGATAGCCGCTGACAAAAACGTCGAGGTTGCCGTCGCCGTCATAGTCGCCCCAGGTCGCGCCATCCGACCAGTTGCCGAGCGTGATGCCGGCCTTTTCGCCAACATCAGTAAATGTGCCGTCATGATTGTTGCGGTAAAGGCGGTTCTTGCCGAAGTTGGCTACGAAGAGGTCGGGCCAGCCATCGTTGTCAAAGTCGCCGACTGCGACGCCGAATCCCCAGCGGTCATTGGCAACGCCCGCGTTTTGAGTCACGTCAGTGAACGTGCCGTCATGATTGTTGTGGAAGAGAGCGGCGTGCGGTGGCTTGGCTTTGCCGTTCAGTGCATCGTAGGTGGAACCATTGACGAGATAGATGTCGAGCCAACCATCGTTGTCGTA
>CAIMNN010000102.1 GCA_903842845.1 uncultured Acidobacteriaceae bacterium
GCACAGCTTCTTGGCTGGTCCCACGCCGCTGATGAAAATCCGCAGGCATCGAAGCAGATTCAGATTGACGGTCAGGCATTCGGCGGCGTCGCCTATGACCTGGACGGCGCTGACAATCAGGACCCTATCCTCGGCATCATCGTTGTCAACCCGGCTCTCGATGCGGTCACGCAGACCACCATCACGACCCAGAACTACAACGCTGAGCAGGGCAAAGCCGTTTCCGCCGCCATCAGCGCGCAGACCAAGTCTGGTACCAACAAATTCCACGGGTCTATTTACGACTTCCGTACAGGCAACGCAAACCTGGCGAAAGAACCGTACTCCATGTACCCGACATCTGGTAATCCCAATCCTACGTATCCGGCTGGTTTGAAGAACCGCTTCGGTGTTTCTCTTGGCGGCCCGGTACTCAAGAATCGCTTCTTCTTTTTCTTCAACTATGAAGCTCAGCGCTCCAAGGTCGGTACCACCGCTATCGACACGCTGCCCACCTCATTGTTGACTGAAACCGCTCTGGGCAAAACAATTGGCCCCGGCGGAATCGCTGGTGCTGACTTCAGCGAATATGCAAGCTTGCCCTTAGGCCAAGGCATTCTCTATGACAACACCGCCCTCGGGACTGGTGCTGCATACACTCACAACGTGATTCCGACCGCTGAGCTCTCGACACAGGCGCTTGCACTCTTGACCTACCTCGAGCCATACACCACTGGCATTACATCGATCGACTCGAACTATGGTGGTCAAGGCACAGGTCTATTCAACAGTGACCAGTACACCGCTCGCGTTGACTACACCATCAGCCAGAAAGCCAATGCATTCGTTCGCTTCGCCCGCTTCACTGATACCCTCAGCGGTTCAGTGATGTTCGGCGCAGCCGGCGGCCCCGGCTTCGGTATCGGCGGTTACGGTGGCAACTCCACCGGCGCAAACGACAGCACAGTGGCCGGCATGGACTATGCCTTCAGCCCGAAGATGTTCACCGATTTCCGTCTAGGCTACCTCCGTTACAACGTCATTGACTCAAAGCATGACCAGGGTACAGAGTTTGCCAATACTCTGGGCATCCCGGGCATCAACTTGGGCACCTACTTCACTGGCGGCAGCCCGGGCTTCGTTCTTGATACACTGCCCACGGGGAATACCAAGCCTGTCTATGGTGATGGTCTGGGTGTCAACCGTTGTAACTGCCCATTGACTGAGCGCGAAGACCAGTTCCAGATTATCAATAACTGGACCCGCAACATCGGCAACCACGCCGTCAAGGTTGGCTTTGACCTCCGTTATGGTCGCAACCTACGTGTTCCTTCAGATACAGATCGCGCCGGCGAGTTGGACTTCAGCGCTAGCCCTACTTCGAATGGTTCTACAGGTGGTCTCAGCTTAGCTACTTTCCTGCTCGGCGAAGTTACCCACTTCGGTCGTTACGTTTCAACCTCCACCAACGCCAAGGAATTCCAGAAGCGCACCTTCTTCTACGCGCAGGATACCTGGCACGTTAACCACAAGCTGACCCTCAACTACGGCATCCGCTGGGAGCTCTACTTCCCAGAGTCCGTCAATGGTATCGGCAACGGCGCCCTTATGAACCTCGATGACGGCTACATCCACGTAGCTGGTAAGGGTAATGTTGCTTCCAATATGGGCTGGGGCATTGAGAAGACCAAGATGTTTGAGCCTCGCGCGGGTATCAGTTACCAGCTCGACCCCAAGACCGTCATTCGCGCCGGCTACGGCCGTAGCTTTGACATCGGCGTCTTCGGCTCGGTCTTCGGTCACGTTGTGACCCAGAACCTGCCCGTCCTCGCCAACCAGAGCTTGTCTTCTACAACGACACTTGGTTCTGCGTTCACACTCGCTGTAGGACCCAATGCATATGTTCCTACACCTGTGCCTTCCTCTGGCCTGCTCCCGAATCAGGGTTACTCGGTCAACACTAAGGCACGCCCCAACCCAATGCGCTTCCCGACCCTGGATGCCTGGAACCTCAGCCTTCAGCGTCAGATCTCGCCTACTATGACTGTTACATTGGCATACGTCGGCAATAAGGGAACGCATACGCTGGGTGATGGTGATAGCAACAATACCAACCCCAATGAAACGGCCATTTACCTGCCCGGAGAATACAGCGTCAACGGACAGGCATTGCATTTCGATCCTTCAGTCCCCGGTGGCACCATCAGCAACAATGGTGGCACGTCAACACACAACTTGCTCCAGCGTTACTACGGTTACACAGGCCTGGCTGCTTGCAATGATTCCAACTATCTTGCAATCCAGGGAAGCCAATTCGACCTGTATAAAAGTTCAGGTGCCGGGTTGCCAGCAGGCGCCTGCGGATGGTCGCAGGGTATCAGCTACTACGGCAACAATCAGAACACAAACTACAACTCCTTCCGTGTAACCATTGACAAGAAGCTTGCCAAGGGTCTTGCCGGTTCAGCTACCTATTCATGGGCCAGCGCCTTTGATGAAAACTCTGGCTTCTGGACATGGAGCAAGCACGTCACCTACGGTCGTGACAGCAACGTCCGCACCAACCAGCTTGTTGGTTACGGCACTTATGATCTACCTTTCGGCAAGGGCAAGCAGTACACACCCAATGCCAACAAGGTCGAAGACCTCCTCATCGGCGGCTTTCAGCTCAGCGGTGTGGTCAACTGGTCCAGCGGTCTGCCTTTCAGTTTGAGTGTAGGCAACTGCGGTGACAATATCCCTACGAATAGCGCACCTTGCTATGCCAATGCAGCCCCTGGAACCAAACTTCACACCAGTTTGTCCGGATGGGATGTAGCACATCATCAACGCACTTTCTTCACGGGCGATCCTACTGGTGGTACTGACTCAACGTGGACGAATCCGGGCTTGGACAACATCGGTAACGTCGAGCGTAACTCCTACTGGGGTCCCTCGTTCTTCAACACCGATCTTGGTCTGACCAAGGCATTTAATGTGTGGGAAAGCGTTAACATCAAGTTCCGCGCGGATGCCTTCAACGCCTTTAACCACATCAACCCAGGTGGCCCGAACGGCAGTGTCAACAGTGATGGCAACATCAACGGTGAAGCACCTGGCCCCGGCCCGCGTCAGCTTGAGTTCTCACTCCACGCACAGTTCTAATGCGTGATTGAACTCAACCAACCCGAGAGGGGAGCTTCGGCTCCCCTCTCTTTTTTCTGCGCAAAAGTCTAAAATGTATTTGGCCCAATTTATGAAGCTTCTTCTCTCCGCAATCCTGCTTCTATCTCTCGCATCCTCCAGCGCTCAATCCACCGCGCCTGCCGATGCCGCTACCGCGCCGCAAACCCCCGAAGCCAAACTCCAATCCGCCCGCGACTTCGCATCCCACGGACGCCTCGACAAAGCCATGGCCCTCCTCGACGAGCTCGCCACCGCAACCCCCGAGCAACCCGGCGTCGAACGCCTCCGCGGCCTCATCTTCTACCAGCGCGAAGCCCTCACCGACGCTGTCACTGCCTTCAAAAAAGCCATCGAGCAGGACCCGAAAGACAACGAAGCCGTCGAAATGGAAGGTGTCTCGCTCTTCCGTCTTGGCCGCCCCGCTGACGCCGTCCCGTTCCTCGAAAAAAGCCGCAGCTCCGTCGTCAGCGCAAATGTCGACCCGCAGTATGTCCTGGCCCTCTGTTATATCGATGCTTCACGCTACGACGACTCGCGCCACGCCTTCGCCGCGCAGTTCGGCTTTCAGCCCGACTCCGCCGAAGCCTGGCTCCTCGCCGGCCGCATGCTCCTCCGCCGCGCCTACGCTGATCAGGCCATCGCCTCCGCACACAAAGCTCTCGAGCTCAATCCCAAAATTCCCCTCGCGCATGAACTCCTCGGCGAAGCTGCCCTGGCCAAGGCCGATCTGCCTGCCGCCATCACCGAACTCCAGGCCGAGATTGCAATCAACCCCATGGACCCCGCCGCCTACGAGCGTCTCGGTGACGCACTCGTCCGCTCTGGCCAGTACAACGACGCACGCGTCGCCTTAAACCGCGCCGTCCTCCTCGAACCAAATTCCACCGCGCCCTTCATGCTGCTCGGCCAAACTTTCTTAAAATTGCAGCAACCCATCGAAGCGCTGCACTATCTCACCCACGCAGTCGCCATGGACCCCAACAATTACGTCATCCACAATCTCCTCGGCCAGGCATACAAAGCCACAGGCCAACTGTCCGAGGCTAATCGCGAGTTCAAACTGGTCTTTGACCTGCAACACAAGCAAACGCCTGCACCGGCGGGGAAGTGATCCATGCGGCGGCTCACCTTATTCTGCATCGTCGTTTCGCTCACGCTCACCCTCTGCGCGCAAGACGTCAAACCTCCTGGAACTCTCGCCAAAGCCACAGTGGCCTTTCGCGCGGGTCTCGCCGCGCAGAAGGACGGCAACCTCGAAAAAGCGCGTGAAGAATTCTCCAAGTGCGTCCAGCTCGCCCCTTCAATTGCCGAAGCGCATGAAGCGCTTGGCGTCGTGCTCATCGAATTGAACCGGACTGAATCAGGCATTGCAGAGCTTGAAATTGCCCTCACACTGAAACCTGCTGACTCAGGCATCCATCTAAATCTCGCCCCCGCGTATTTGAATCACGGCGACCTCACCAACGCTCTCAAGTACTTCGAACTCTCCGAGCGCGAACTCGGCGAGAACAACGCAGCTCTCGACGCCATGTTTTATGAGAACTATGCAAAGGCGCTCGCACGCGACCATAAGCTTGCTCCAGCGCTCCTCAAGATGCAGCGCGCCGCTGCGTTAGCGCCCGAAAACGCCGCTATTCAAGACGAACTCGGAGCCTTACTCGCACAATCTGGCCGTAATATAGAAGCCTTGAACTCTTTCCAATCCGCGCTCCGCCTCGATGAAAAAAATCTTTCAGCAATGCTCCACTTGGGCGCAATGTATCTTGTCCTGAACGAGCCAGCGAAAACAATTGAAACACTGAATCAGGCACTACTTCTGAAACCCGACCTTACTCAGGCTCTTATGGAAGAAGGCCAGGCCTATGTAGCGCTTCTCGATGACGCCAAAGCTGAAACGCTTTTCAAAAGCGCACTCGATAAAGACGCAACCACCTCCGGCCTCAAGAATGAATACGCCATGCTCCTTCAGCGCGCAGGCCGTAATCAGGAGGCCGTCCCATTCTTCCAGGACGCGCTCTCAGCCGAACCTCAGAACATTAGCATCCTCTCCAACCTCGGCCTTGCTCTCACGCAAATTGGTAAAGCAAACGAAGCCATTCCATATATTCAGAAGGCGCTCCTCATCGACCCGCGCGATCTCAATGCACTCAAAGATCTCGGTGTAGCCCAGGTTCAGCAATCAGAATTCGACGCCGCCATCCTCACATATCAAAAAGCCGTTGACGTCGCTCCGCAGGATTCGCAGGTTCACTATGACCTCGGTCTTGTCTACAAATTCAAAGACCGCAGCGAAGACGCCATCACCGAGCTCAAGCGCGCAGCCGAGCTCGACCCGCAGCTTCCTGACCCGCCCTACACTCTCGGCATCTTATATATGCAGATTGGCCGCTTAGACGAAGCCGCCGCGCAGTATCAAAAAGCCGTCGAACTTCGCCCCGACAACGGCGATGTCTGGGCCGTCTACGGCAGCGTACTCAAACAACTATCGCGCTTTGATGAAGCCGTTCCTGTGCTGAAAAAGGCTATGGAGCTTCTGCCCGCGCAACCCGGACCCCGCCTCACCCTCGCCGGAATCTATTCGCAGCAGGCGATGAAGTTGAACGATAGCCTCGCCAACGAAAATGACGCAACCAAGCTTCAGCAAACGCAGCAGCTGATAGCCGAGCTTCGCACTGAGTCCACAACACTGCGCAAACAAGCCGCCGACCTCACCCGCGCAGCAACCAACCGGCAAAAATCAAACTTCGCAATGAACGCAGGCAATCAACTACTGCAACGCAATGCCATTGCTGACGCCGTAGCACGCTATCAGGAAGCCATCGAGGCAGATGCAAC
>CAIMNN010000103.1 GCA_903842845.1 uncultured Acidobacteriaceae bacterium
CGCAGCCGCGCCCTCAAAATTCTTCTCCGCCGCGCGCATCTCCGCCGAGTCCATCAACTCCACACTTCGCGATTTTTCATACGCCCACTCCGCCAACTCCGCGTTCAACTCAAACATCTGCCCCTCGCGCGCCTGCACCGGCTCCTCATACGGCTTGTTCTTCCCCAGCGGAACCTCACCCGTCTGCCACTCCGCGGGAATCTCGCGCCCGTCCAACTCATAGCTCAAATCGCCATCCACAACCCACCGCGCCCACGCCGCTGAACCGAGCGACGCCTTCTCCGGGTCCGCACCAGCTATCCCCGCGACAATCCAATACGCGTGGCTGAAATCAAACCGCGGGTCCAACCCCACCGCCATTATCGACGCCGCCGCGTGGCTTGTCCCCAGCCCGGTCAGCACAGCCATCTCGCCGTCGCCGTTCATCCGCACAACATGCCCCGCGCCCGGCACATCAAACTTCGTGTCCAAGTGGTCGCGCTCCACCCAGTACTGCAACTCGCCCGGCACATCGCCCGTATCCGCACCAACCTCGAACATCGCCACCACAACCACCTTCACTTCAATTCGCTTCGTCTGCACCTGCGCAGTTGCTGCCGCAACCGCCAAACACCCCAGCGCCAAAAAACAAAATAATTTCTTCATGCTCTCGATGATAACAACCCCCAAATGCAAAACGGGCAACAGCCGAAGCCATTGCCCGTTCAGTTTCAAATGCAACTGTTTAGAATACAAACTTCGCGCTGACCTGCAACTGGCGCGGTCCGTACAACAGGTTGTTCGTGCCCGAGACCTTGCCGAAGTTCTGGTAAGCAGCCGTCGGCGCGTAAGGCGCGATACAACCGCTGAAGAATGAGCCTGCGGGAACGCCAACACTGGTCGGGCAGGTTGAGCTGCCGCCACCAGGCTGTGGCACTGATTTACCCGGCGCAAAGTACGACGCATACGTCGAGTTCACGTTCGTGTTGATCTGGCCATTGGAAAGGTTGAATGCCTCACCGATTATCTCGAACTTGCCCCACTCGCGGATTGCAAAATCGCGCGTGATGCGGAAGTCAAGATCATTGAGACCAGGCCCAACCTGGCTGTTGCGGCGGATGTTCGGAGGACGACCGGTGGTCGCCGCGCCAGAACTGGAACTCATCGCGCCGCCATAGATGTTTCCATCTGCCGCCGCCGGATGACCCGATGGAACTGAGACCGTGCCACTCATGCCGGCCGCAATCGGCTGCCCCGTCATCTCCGTCGCTTCACCAGAGAAGGTGAAACCATTCAGTGCATACCGGGCGATCGGATTGCTCACCTTGAACTTCGGCGTCCACGTCATGATGCCCACAAAGCGCTGACGGACATCCAGATCCGAGAGCCCATACTCGCCCATCAGGTTGTTCGGGTCGAGTACCGTGTTGCCACCGTAGAAGGTACCAAACGCACCAGCCACCTGGTCATCGTCCAGCGCCTTCGACCATGTGTAGTTGAAGATGAGTTCAATACCGTGGTCAAACGGCTTGTGGAAGGTAACAGCCAATGAGTGATACCACGAATCAGCAATGCTGAAGCCGGTGTTGAGCGAGGTGAGCGCTGTGTTGATGCGGTCAGTGGCCTTGTAGTACGGCACCGTGATCTCCGAGGCATGACCATACTTGTCCTGCACTTCGAACGAACGCAATCCGCTCGGCTTCTGGCCGACCAGGTTTGCATCCAGGAACACCGGCAGATTGGTCGCACGCGAACCGACATAGCCGACCGAGAGCGACGACTTCCACGGAAGCTGCTGCTCAATTGCGAACTCGAACTCATGCGAGAGCGGCGGTACAAAGTTGGGCGACAATCCGTGGAAGCTGATTGAAGCGCTGCCTGAACCACCCACCACCGCCGGGGCGTCGCCGCCCGTCGGGTACAACGCACCGCTCAACGAAGGACCGGGCACTGCAAATGGAACGTTCGGGAAGTGAAGCGCAGCGTTCGCGCAACCTGTGTAGCCTAACGGCGCGCCGGCAGGGCAGGTCGGGCCTTTGCCGCTGTAGTTGAAGTTGATCTGGTAAACACCGTTCTCCACGCGCATCGCGTAGTAGGTGCTGCCCTGGTTCAGAGCGCCGAACATTCCGTAGCCGCCACGCACGACTGTGCCGCTGAACGGCGTCCAGGCAAAGCCAATGCGGGGTTGAATGCGGGTTTCAACGTTCTTGATCGTCTGGCTGTACTCTGCCGCTATCGGTGAACTGGTGTTCGGGTGCGGCGAGTTAGGCGTCTGCTGGAAATCGTAGCGAACACCGAGGTTGAAGGTCAGATTCCGGCGAGCCTTCCACGTATCTTCAACGAATCCGTCATACATCTTCATCCAGAAGTCGTCGTTGCCTGCCTTGCCGGTCGAGATTGGGTTGATCGCGTCAACCGTCTGCACGAACGTGTTGTAGTGCGAACCCGCATACGGGTCCACATCGCCCGGCTGTCCGGCAAATGCATCCACCGCCCACTGCTGGAACTGCGTGGTCATCGTTGCGCTGGAGTAGTTGTAGATGCCGCCGCCCTGGAACAGATTGATCATCACTTCGTGAACAATGTTGACGTCGCCGCCAAACTTCAATGTGTGGCGTCCAAACTCCTTCGAGAAGACATCCGTTACCTGGATGCGGTGTTCATCCGGCTCGGCGATACGGGGCAGCGCGTTCGGCATGCCGTAAGTCACCGGTCCAACACCGATGCTCGGGCCGGGTGCATTCGCGCCCGCCGTCTCAAGGTCGCGACCGTACTGGAAGCGCAGATCGTTCACCGCTGTGTTGGTAATCGTCGAGGTCCAGTGCGCTATCGCGAAACGCTCGTGATAGCTCGTCGGTCCGTTCGTGCTCACCGATGAGTTTGAGTAAGTCGGATTCGGACTGTAGCCGTTGGTCTGGTCAAAGTTCGCGTAGTTGAAGTTCGCATAAATCAGGTTCTTCGCGTTCAATTGATAATCAATGCGCGGGAAGAACAGCAATTCGCGTGCGTAACGCGATGGCGGCGCTGAAGTCGCACCGGTCATGTTCAGCAGGAAGTTGATCGCTGCAAGACACTGCGCGTTGGTGATCGCAGGTGTGCCCGTTGGATGCCCGCTCGAGTTCAAGAGTTGCGGGCACTGGTTCGGTGAGATATTGCTGCTGTCGCCGTACAAGCCCGTGGGTGTCGTCGTGATGTTGGCATTCGTCTCGTAGTAAAGCACGCGCCCAACGCGGCGGAAACCCTCACCCGTAGCGAAGAAAAAGAGCTTGTCCTTGATGATCGGGCCGCCCACACTGGCGCCGAAATCCTGCTGCTGATGAATCGGCTGCGTTAATAGGAACTTATTACCGTGATTGTGCAGTGCTTGCCACTTGCTGTACGGGTCAAGCGCGTTCAGTTCAGGATAACGAAGCTGGTAGAACGCATCGCCGTGGAAATGGTTGCTGCCGCTCTTGGTGATAGCGTTCACCTGGCCGCCGGCCGCCTGACCGAACTCCGCCGAATACGTCGCCGCTTCCGTCTGGAATTCCTTGATCGAGTCAAGGCTGTAAACATACGGCGCGCCCGATGCGCGTCCGCGTGCTTCGCTGAAAAGCATCTGGTTGTTGTTCGCGCCGTCCACGTAGTTCTGGTTGTAAAGGCCGCTGATGCCATGGAAGCTCACCAACCCGCTGCCGCCGTCCTGCACTACGTTCGGCGTCAGCAACACAAAATCGCTCCAGTTGCGCCCGTTCACAGGCAGATTCGAGATGAGCTGCTGGTCAATGACCTGCGACACCTCGGTCTTTTCCGTATCCAGCAGTTGTCCGCCGGCCGTCACTTCAACCGTTGTCACTTCTGCCTTCACTGTGAGTGACAGGTCGAGCGTCAGCGTCTCGCCAACCTGCAACGTCAAGCCCTTTTCAACAACCGCGCCAAAACCCGAAGCCTTCGCCTCAAGCGTGTAATGGCCGGGCTGAAGAAACGGCACCGTGTAGATGCCGGCTGAGTTGGTCGCATCCTCGCGAACCAAACCTGTGTCCACGTTCGTTACATGCACGGTTGCTCCGGGGATAACGGCATGGTTTGCATCCATCACCGTTCCGGTAATGGAGCCCGCACCGGCGGTCTGCGCGACCAACAGCCCGGGTCCAAAAACCAGCATCAGTATCGCGATTGCGCAATTCGTTATCACGCGACGCATAAATCTTGTATCTCGCATCTTCATGGCACTCCTCAGTAAATTTTGTTCAACTTCTCATTTTTTCAAGAGCTTCTTCCGTGCTCTTTGCAATACCATCTGACTGCAAAAACATAACTCATTGTGGACTTCACTAGAATTGCAAATCCATCAATTGATTGCTTCTCCAATCAGTTTATATTCTGCAAACAAATTATCTATAGATACCTGCGTGACTTGATGAATTGCATGCGAATTTCAGATGATTCCATGCTTTCCTGCGATTTTTTTTGATGTTCTCAAAATCCGGCGTGAATATCTGATTCTCTGTAAGCATTTCTGCTGATTCTAATCGTGCGATTGAGAATCCGCTGGCAACATGTCATCCTGCAACGTTTACGATAGTTACAATGCCATTTACGAGGTGCACATCGTGAAACTCTTTCGCTCATTCTTCTCTGCAATCGCTTTACTTGCTGTTGCTCTCTCGCTCCACGCTCAACAACCCAAGGTCATCGGATTCATGACCGATTTCGACGTCAAAGACGACGCCGTCGGCATTTGCAAAGCCGTCATGGAAGGAATCGCCCCCGGTGTGCGCGTCATCGACATCACTCACCAGTCCGAGCCCTACAACATCGCCATGGGCGCGCGCTTCCTCGCCGGTTCCACTCCCTTCTACCCAAAGAACACCGTCTTCGTCGTCGTCATCGATCCCGGCGTCGGCTCCAAGCGCAAAGCCATCATCGCCCGCTCCGGCACAGGCCAGCTCTTCGTCCTGCCCGACAACGGCCTGCTCACGCTCGTGCAGGATCGCGACAACATCGTGGAAGCCCACGAGATTACCAACCCAAAATGGATGATCGGCTCCGGCATCTCCTCCACCTTCCATGGCCGCGAC
>CAIMNN010000104.1 GCA_903842845.1 uncultured Acidobacteriaceae bacterium
ATCATTCTTGCCATTATCGCCACGGGCTTCCGATCTTTGAGGCGCGACCGGGTTGCATTTATTCTCAGCTTCGTTCTGCCGATAGCGTTCTTCACAATTTTCGGATTTGTGTTTGGCGGGATGAAGACCTCATCAACGACGGCGA
Organism: uncultured Acidobacteriaceae bacterium; assembly: GCA_903842845.1. GTDB lineage: Bacteria > Acidobacteriota > Terriglobia > Terriglobales > Acidobacteriaceae > CAIMNN01. Next base: position 146 of record CAIMNN010000104.1, read on the forward strand.
AAGTTCCTGTGATACTTGTGGACCAGGACAAGAGCGACAGCTCGCAGAAGTTGATCAAAGCGCTTGGACGCGAGCCGAGCTTGGATTGCATCACGCGACCAAAGGCTACAAAGGAGAATCCGAATCCGGGCGATTACTCGCAGGGTGAGGCTGAGGCGGAGATACACAGTGGCCATGCGCCTGCGGCGCTGGTGATACCGAAAGGATTTTCTGATTCGCTGTTTCGTTTTACGGGGAGTGATGCGCGACCGACATTTTTAATTCTGAATGACAGCTCCGACCCGATTGCTGCGGAGGTTATCTCCGGAATGTTGCAGAAGACGATCATGTTTGCGATGCCAGCGAAGATGGCTGTGAGCGGTACGAATTTTTTTGAGCAGCAGATGGGCGGGTTCACACCGGAGCAGCACAAGAAGCTGGACACTTTGCTTGCGCAGGCGCAGAAGGCTGAGGACCAGCAGGCGAGCGACAACAACTCCAACTCTGGCACGCAGGGGGGAATGGTTGCGATTGAGAAGCGCGATATTGTCGGCGAACACAAGAAGAGCCCGCTGATAAGTTATTACGCGGCGGCGGTTGGCGTGATGTTCCTGCTGTTCACGGCATCAGGCAGCGCTGGCAGCCTGCTGGATGAGGTTGATAACGGCACGCTGGACCGGGTGCTCTCCACGCGTGTGTCGATGACCGAACTGCTGCTGGGCAAGATGCTGTACACGCTTACGCTGGCAACTTGTCAGTTATGCCTGATGTTTCTTTGGGCCGCACTCATCTTCAAGCTGGACCTGTTCACGCACATACCCGGATTTTTAGTGATGACGGTTTCGACGGCGTTTGCGGTGGCGTGCTTTGGAATGTTTTTGGCGAGCCTGGCCAAGACGCGCGCACAGCTTTCTGCTATCTCGACGTTGCTGATACTGACGATGTCGGCGCTGGGCGGCAGCATGATACCCAAGATATTTATGCCGGAGATGCTGATAACGATTGGCCGCTTTACGTTCAACTCATGGGCGATAGACGGTTACACAAAAGTTTTCTGGCGCGACCAGCCGGTCTCGAGTCTCGGTACTGAGGTGGGCGTTCTAGTGCTCTCGGGGATCATACTCTTTGCGTTGGCGCGGATATTTGCTCGACGGTGGGAAGCGAATTGAGACGGCCTGAAGACGCACGGCCTTCCGCGCGCAGTGTCTATGTGGCTGGATAAAAGAACCCACTCTTCTACCTCGTTAAAGGAGAAGAGTGGGCTGCTCGTCACGCATATCAACTTATATAGATAGACCTGCTTTTATTTATGTTCTCCGCCACCGGCATGTCCACCACCACCGCTGGCATGTCCACCGCCGCCTGTTGCATGTCCACCACCGCCACCGCTGCTATGAGCAGGCGCGGCATGAGACTGTGCATGAGAAGGACTTGGACGTGCGCCGCCAGCGTTATGCGTGGAAGTGTTGCCGTGTGAGTTGCCTTCGTTTGAGTGACCGCCGTTGTTGTTGTGCGCATCATGTCCGCCGCCGTACTGGCCGCGACCCGCAGCTGCTCCGCCGCCGCCGTGATATCTGCCGCCACCGTCATTTTCAAAGCGATGACCGCCCCAGCCGTGACCGTATCCCCAGCCGGCCCAGGGGCCCATGCCGAGAAAGATTCCGTTGTAGAAGTAGCCAGAGCCGTAGAAGCCCATCGGCGCGCACTCGTAGGGCGAGTAATCGTAGTATCCATACGGGCATACCGGCTGCATGCCAACTTCGACGACTATTTGCGCCTTGGCTGCGGGCACGAATGCCAGAGCTGTAGCGACAACTGCTGTTGCGAGAAATGTTTTTAGAACTTTCATGAGACCCCCTTCAGGTGTCATTACCTGTGTTGCGTTGGGTGCTGCATTGCCGGTACAAGAAAACCGCATCAAGCAGCAACCATAAGGGGTCCAGTCCATCTTCAGGCCGAAAGTCAATCCGCCCTTACATCTCTCACGGTAGGCCGGGGAGTGGATGGGAGTCTGAGCTAAACAGCGCACAGTCGGAGATAGTAAAAAAGCCCCGCACCTTGCGGCGCGGGGCTTTTCAGTTTGATGCGGGTTACTTGGATACTTTGCCGCCGATGCGCATGCCGTAGAAGGAGCGCCATACGAAGGTGACGGAGATGAGGAAGAAGACGACGGCCAGGCTCATGGCGAGGACCGGGTTCTTGGCAGTGAGAGTGACGGCGAGCTCGACTGCGAGGAGGCCGAAGAGGGTGGTGAACTTGATGATGGGGTTCATGGCCACGGACGAAGTGTCCTTGAAGGGATCGCCGACGGTGTCGCCGATGACGGGTGCATCGTGCAGTGGAGTTCCCTTTTGCTTGAGGTCAACTTCGACGACCTTCTTGGCGTTGTCCCATGCTCCGCCGGCGTTGGCCATGAAGATGGCCTGGTACAAGCCGAAGATGGCGATGGAGATCAGGTAGCCGATGAAAAAGAACGGCTCGTAGAAGGCGAAGGCGAGAGTTGCGAAGAAGACGGCAAGGAAGATGTTGAACATGCCCTTCTGCGCGTACTTGGTGCAGATCTCGACGACCTTCTTGGAGTCGGTGACGGAAGCCTTGGTTGAGCCCTCGAGCTTGATGTTGGCCTTGATGAACTCGACTGCGCGGTAGGCGCCTGTGGTGACAGCCTGCGTGGAAGCGCCGGTGAACCAATAGATGATTGCGCCGCCAGTGATGAGG
>CAIMNN010000105.1 GCA_903842845.1 uncultured Acidobacteriaceae bacterium
CGGAAAAAGAAAGTTTGATGTTTGTGATAGCGCCGCGTCATCCGGAGCGGTTTGAAGCAGTGGCCGCGCTGCTTGAAAAGAGCGGACTGCGGTGGATGCGGCGGTCAAAATGGGCGCAAGGCTGCGACATTGATGTGGTGCTGCTCGACACCATCGGTGAACTGGCTGCGGTTTATCAACTGGCGGCGGTTGCGTTTGTGGGCGGCAGCCTGGTCGACGAGGGCGGACACAATCCGCTGGAGCCTGCGCAGTTCGGCGTACCGGTGGTGATGGGTCGCAGCTTTGAGAACTTCCGTGGCATTGTGAAGCCTATGATTGGCGCGCGCGGCATACTACTGGTGAATGAGGCGCAGCTGGCTCCGTGCATTGCAGGGGTGCTTGAAGACCGCGAGGCTGCCGCTGAATTGGGCAGGCGCGGACGCGCGGTTTTTGACCAACAGAGCGGCGCAACAGAACGGACGGTTATAGCTTTGTGTGAATTACTGCGCGCGAAAGAGGCAGGGCGATGAGCCGATGCGCGCGGCCGTGGCTGTTGCCGCTGACGCCGTTGTATGCGGCGGGCGCGGCGATTGCCGCGCGCATGAAGAGCGTTCAGCAGTTGAAGTGGCCAGTTATCAGCGTGGGGAATCTTTCAACCGGAGGCTCGGGCAAGACGCCGTTAACGATTGAGTTGGCGCGGCTGCTGAGCGAGGCCGGGGTTGGTGTGGACATCCTCTCGCGCGGATACGGGCGCAAGAGTGACGGTGCTATGCGCGTGAATCCGCAGGGCAGCGCGGAGGAGTTTGGCGACGAGCCGCTGCTGATGGCGCAGCGAACGGGACTGCCAGTGTACGTGGCGCGGCAGCGGTACGAGGCCGGGTTGCTGGCGGAGCGCGAGCTTGGTGGCGGCAGCGGTGTTCGGGTTCATCTGCTGGACGATGGGATGCAGCACCGGCAATTGCACCGCGATGTTGAGATCGTGAGTTTAAGTAGGCACGATTGGGAGGATTGTTTGTTGCCGGCTGGGAATTTGCGCGAGCCGTTGAAGGCGATACGGCGGGCGAGTGTTGTGGCGATAGCGGAAGATGAGCCGGAGCTTGAAAGAAATATTCTCGACATAGGATTTCAAGGACTCATCTGGAAGCTCAAGCGAACGATGGATGTGAGCGCGACGCTGGCGAGATGCGGAGTGAAGAGCGGCGAGCCGGTTGCGGCGTTCTGCGGAATCGCCCGGCCGGAGCAGTTTTTCAATGGAATCGAATCTGTCGGGGTGCAGCTAGCAGATAAAAAAGCCTTTCCGGATCATCATGTTTACACCGATGCTGAGCTCGACAATATTATCGACGCGGCGCGCAAGACAGGAGCAAAGGCGCTGCTCACAACAGAGAAGGACCTGGCCCGGCTAGGGGCGCAGAGGCAGCTTCTTGAGGCTGTGTTGCCGGTGGCGGCTGTGAGGCTCAGAACGGAGATTCAGGAAGCTGACGAGGCGCTGAGATGGCTTTTGGGCAAGGTTGGGAGTGAGCAGCTGGTTTGAAGTGAAGATTGGGCGGTAAAGACGAAAGAGCCGCCCGGCAACAGGGCAGCTCTTTCTTAGGGAGAATAGTTCCAACGGAGGCAAAGCCATCGAAACTTTCTGGCTGAATGTTAGGAGGGGCGGAAGGGCATGTCAAGAGCTAATCTGGAAAGAAATAAATTCATTTAAATGAGCAACTTGCGAATGTATTGAGGAAAAGAATTTGGAGTGAACTTTCGCCCTTTGTTTTCCTTATCTTGCAGGATTTCATCGGCGTTTCTCAGGTAGTAGTACAGGTTTCTGCCCTGTTTTCCACAGACTAATCCGATTTGAGGGCGGGAGCGGCTCCGGCCGGTTGGTTTCATATTGCGGTAAGGCGTTCGCCACAGTGAAACTGCCGGTCACGGCTTTTGAGAACTCTGTGACGACTAGGGTTCGTTCTTGGTTGGCGGGTCTTCGCGCAGGTCGATGTGGATGAACTCCGCATCATAGAGCGAGGAGGCGGGCTTGCCGCGGGCGACACGCCAGAGGGCGCGGAAGCCGCCGAGGAAGAATGCCAGTAGAACGGCAGCCAGCGAACCAACGCCGACGATTACGCCGATGCCGGTGAGGAGTTCGACTGTTTTTTGGACATCGTTACTGACGGGCTGAGGAATGGAAACGAGTGCGGCGTCGAAGTGAACGGTCTCAACCAGGTGATGGCTGTCGTCGGTGAGTGCGCTGCCGCTGACGAGTGCGACGATGGGACCGCTGCGACGGACCTCGAGCGAACCACGGATA
>CAIMNN010000106.1 GCA_903842845.1 uncultured Acidobacteriaceae bacterium
CTCGGGCCATGGTTCGAAAATCTCACCTGTGAGTTTAGAGTAAGTGTGAGTTTGCCTCACCCCTGCCGGTGTATCCCATCAATCATGCGCCTTTGGACGGGTTCAGCGCAAGCATTACTTGCCAGCGCAGGCCCTATTTGAGTGACGCGCGCATATTCTGCGCATTGCCCAGCGCCCGTTCGTAGATCGCCGCCGCCACCGCGTGTTTTTCCACCAGTTGCGACGTGCGCAACATAAATCCCTTGTTCTTTGCGCGGATTTCGCCGAGAATGTGCGCAAACTTGGCCAGCACAAAGAATCCCTCGCCGTTGGTGTCCATGTAAAGGTCGGACGAGACCGCGCCATGAAGAACCAGCGCCGCCGCCATCTCCCAGTATGTGGTCACCTGGCGGAGCCACGCATTGTGCGGGTCCTGAAAGTTGGACATCACTGCGAAAAACTCATCCGCTGTTTTAGGCCAGAAATCGACCAGCACCCATGCACGCGCCTGACGCATCACAGGCTCGGTGCGCAATTCATACAGTTTGAGGATTGTTGCTGCGTCTGCGGGAGATGCCAATGCGTCCATGATCGTTGTTGCTCCTAGCTGTTCTGCATCTGTCACTTATGCGTGCTGTTCTTCTTGTTCTTTTTCAACCACCGGCCCGTGTGTAGTGGCGGTCGGTGGCGGCGGCGCATCGCCGATGCGTTCGGTAAAGCTGCAAGTGCTAACCTCGGGCGGCGCTTCAACCACTTTAGCTGATTTTTTCGATGCGGACTTGGCTGCCTTCTTCGCCGGAGCTTTCTTGGCCGCCTTCTTCGCAGGAGCCTTGGCGGTTTCTTCATCGCCGGGCTTCTTGTTGTTCGGGCAGATGAGGTAGACGCCACTCTTCAAAACCTTCTCAAGCAGGTACGGGCTCTTGCACTCCGGGCAAACCGTCGCCACCGGCTTCAGGTTCGATGTGAAGTCGCACTTCGGATAGTTCGTGCAACCCCAGAACAGATTGCCGCGGCGCGCCTTGCGCTCGGCAATGTCGCCAGTGCCGCACTTCGGGCACTTCAAGCCTTCAATAATGTTCTGCTTGATGTACTTGCACTTCGGGTAGCCGGAGCAGCTGACGAACTCGCCATACTGACCGTTACGCAACACCAGGTCTTTGCCGCATTGCGGGCAGGCCTCACCCGTGGGCTTGGGCTGCGATTGCTTCTGCTGCTGCTTTTGAGTCAGCTTGCGGAAGGTCTTGCACGGCGGGTCTTCGTTGTAACCCGGACAGCTCATGAACATGCCAAACGGTCCGCGGCGCAGCACCATCACGCGTCCGCAGTTCTCGCAGTACTCTTCCTGCTCGCCTGCCTCTTGTGCTTCAGGTGTGTTCAGATCGGGCTTGTTGGCTGTGTTCTCTTTGGTGAACGTGCAGCTGTTCTTGTCTTTCTTGTTGTACGCCGAACACGCAAAGAAGCTGCCGAACTTGCCCCACTTCAACACCAGCGGCGACCCACACAGGTCGCACTTCTCGTTCGTCGGCTCCTCCATGCGCTTGATGTTTTCCATCTTGTCGCCGGCGTCTTTGAGCTCTTCCTCAAAGTACTTGTAGAAGCCCTTCAACAGGTCGGTCCACTTCTCCTTGCCTTCTTCAATGTCGTCCAGCTCCTCTTCCAGCTTGGCAGTGTAGGCAATGTCGAAGATGTATGGGAAGTTCTTGACCAGCAGATCGCAGACCACCATGCCTATCTCAGTCGGATAGAAGCGGCCGCTGATCTTGGTAACGTACTCGCGGTCCTGAATGGTATTGATGATGGACGCATAGGTCGAAGGCCGTCCGATTCCCTTTTCTTCCAGTATTTTTACAAGCGACGCTTCATTGAAGCGCGGAGGAGGCTGCGTGTAGTGCTGCTCGGGGTCAAGCTTTTCGGCCTCAAGGCGGCTGACTCCGTCCAGGTTCGGCAGCTTGCGGCTCTGCTCGTCCTCATCGTCGTCGTCGGCCTTTTTGTCTTCAAGAATCTCGTACACCTTGAGGAAGCCGTCAAAGCGCAGCACTGAACCGGAGACGCGGAAATCGTACGTCTTGTTGTTCTTCTTGCTCTTCGCCGCGATCTTTGCAGTCGTGACGTCGAAGATTGCCGGCGTCATCTGCGAAGCGACGAAGCGCTGCCATATCAATCTGTAGAGCTTGAGTTGCTCATCGGTCAGATACTTCGCAATCGAATCAGGCGTACGCGTGACGTCGGTCGGGCGAATGGCCTCGTGCGCGTCCTGCGCTGCTTTTTTGCCCTTGTACTCAATCGGAGATACGGGCAGGTAACGCGCGCCCATCACGCTCTTGATAAACTCGCGCACCGTGGTGATGGCGTCAGGAGCCACGCGCGGCGAATCGGTACGCATATAAGTGATAAGGCCGACCGTGCCTTCGGAGCCAACGTCGATGCCTTCATATAAACGCTGTGCCACGCCCATGGTGCGGCGGACGTTAAAGCTCAGCTTGCTGGCTGCGTCGCGCTGAAGTTGACTGGTAATGAACGGCGCAAGCGGCCTGCGCTGCTGCTCGCGGGATTGCACACCGGCAAGCGACCACTCGGCCTTTTCAAGCGCGGCCAAAATCTCGTCCATCGCCGCCTTGTTCGGCACTGCGTTTGCAATGTACTGGTCTTTGCCTTCTTTATCTTTTCCGTTGGCTACGCGCGCCGACTCGCCCTCAACGCCGACAAAGCGTGCGGTGAATTTTTTGTCGCTCTGCTTCTCAGGGAAAAGCTGCGCGGTCAGCGTCCAGTACTCGAGTGGTTTGAATGCGCCAATCTCGCGCTCGCGTTCAACAATCAGGCGGACGGCGACCGTCTGCACACGCCCAGCTGAAAGCCCACGGCGGACCTTGTCCCACAGCAACGGTGATATCTGATAACCGACCAAGCGGTCGAGAACGCGGCGTGTCTGCTGAGCATCGACCAGATTGCGGTCCAGGTCGCGTGCGTGGTTGAAAGCCTCTTGCACGGCCTTCTTGGTGATCTCGTTAAATGTGACGCGCTGGATCTTCTTGCGTTCCGTGGCGTTGGTGCCAAGCTGAATCGCAAGGTGCGCGGCGATTGCCTCGCCTTCGCGGTCAGGGTCAGGCGCCAGGAATATCTTCTCGGCCTTCAGTGCGGCCTTCTTTAATTGAGCGACAACTTTTTCCTTGCCCGGCGAGACGACCAGCGTCGGCTCGAAGGTGCGCTCCTCAAGCTCCACGCCCAGCTCGTTTTTGGGCAGGTCCATAATATGGCCGACAGAAGCCAGCACATCGAAGCCCTTACCCAGATATTTTTCGATCGTTTTAGCCTTGGCGGGCGACTCGACGATCACCAGTGATTTACCCATCTTGTTTGTGCTACCCCGAAAATTGCAATTGTTCTTCCGTTGTTTGAGCCGAGATATCAAGTTCTTCGTGTCTGGATATCTGGCTGAAAGAGGAGCTGCCCTGAGGCAACTGAAAGACAGAATGCACACTATAGGCGCTTCCCGTCAAATGCCGCGCTCCTGCAACTGCCTCAAAAACAGCACAGTACCACGCTGCACCTGTCCATTACCACCACAAGGTTTCGCGTCAAGTCCAAAATGCAGCTGCCGGACAGGAGCTTGAAACCAAATGGAACTTCTTATTAATCATGGGATTGCAACTCATTTATAACACCATACTGACGGAATTGGATATTTTTCCTCCAGGCCAGCTCAGACGGCGTCATCAATATATTAGTTGCAATCCTGCCATGCGCATGCTTGCCACCCCCTTGCCGGTAAAACCTCTAAATCTCTGTGTCTGCTGGCAGCTTTTTGCGCTATCCTCCCAATGGCCGTTTTTCGTACGGCAGAACATCAATCAATGAAAGGAGTCAATTCATGAAACGCATACTGACATTCTTCGCCCTACTTCTGGCCTCGTTGCTGACAACCGCACTCGTGGCGCAGCAGCCGCCCGTTAACATCTCAGCCGAGCATCATCCCAAACTGCATGCCGCTCAGGTTGAGATCCGCAACGCGTGGGTCAAGGTGGATGAAGCCCAGCACGCCAATGATTGGGATATGCAGGGCCACGCTGCCAAAGCACGTGAGCTCCTCTTCAGTGCCGGCGAACAACTGAAGTCCGCCGCCGAAGCTGCCAATGCCAACGTCGGCCAGAAACATCATTTCAACGGCGAAGGCGGACCTGAGCCGGTCATCAATGTCTCAGCGGACCATCACCCAAAACTGCATGCTGCTCAAGTGCAGATCCGTGAAGCCTGGCTCAAAATTCTGGATGCGCAAAGTGCCAACGAATGGGATATGGA
>CAIMNN010000107.1 GCA_903842845.1 uncultured Acidobacteriaceae bacterium
ACAAACGTCGCCAGCGTCGTCACCCGCTTCAACGGCGTGTAGATCGCCACATACGTAAACACCGTCAGCAGCGCCAGCGAAACCGTCAGCAGATTCGTCTGCAACAGCCAGAACGCGCCCAGCCCCACCGCCGCAATTCCCGCAATCACACCATGCGCCAAACTGATGCGCCCCGCGGCCATCGGCCTCTGCGCCGTGCGCACCATCCGCGCATCCGTGCGCCGTTCCAGCGCCTCGTTCAACGCGCCCGCGCCCGCCGACACCAACCCAATGCCGATCAGCGTCTCCAGCAATTTGCTGCTGAAGCTTGAAATTCCAAACTGCGCCGCGCCCAAATAAAATCCCGCCGCGCCGGTCACCACCACCAGCGCCATCACCTTCACCTTGAACAGCTCGCGATAATCATTGATGAGCGTCGCCATCATCCCCGGCTTCGTCACCGGCGGCGGATGATGTGCAATTTTTACGGCGGATTGGCTCTCTACATTCATTGGGAAGGGAACTGCGACTTCTTCATCATATCAACACTGCATCTATGCTGCTCATAGCTCGTCCACACGCCTCAGCAGCTCATCCACCACCGCGCGTTTCTTCAACTCATCCACATCTATATTGATAGCCGCCTCGCGGTACAACGGCAGCCGGCGCTCATACCGGGCCTTCAAATTCTCCCGGTCCGCCAGCACCGGCCGCGTCTCATCGCTCCCCATGCACCGCGCAATCGCCTTCTCCAAACTCACCTCAAGATGCACCAGCACCGTCCGCTCGGCCTTCAATCGCTCCCGCGTCTCCGCTGATTCAATCGCCCCGCCCCCTAGCGCTATCACGATTCCGTCCTCTTTCAGCAGCTCCGCAATCGCATCCGCCTCACGCCGCCGGAACTCTGCCTCCCCATGCCGCGCAAATATTTCCGCAATCCGCATACCGGCCTCAACCTCCACCAGCACATCCACATCGCAGAAGCGCCACCCCAGCCGTTCGGCTGCAAGTGCGCCGCAGCTCGACTTGCCAGCCCCCATAAAACCCGTCAATACAATTCGGCTCGGCTTCATCTACCCTTCCACGGCCTTCCAGCGTCAAAATTCTGCTTCCCGTGTCACTTTAAGCTGACATGTGTTCCATTCGGTATTGTGCGACTCATCCTGTTCCTCGTTAGTATAAAGGCAGGTGTATCACTCAGGGCCAAACTCCGCCCAGTCTGAAACGCAGTTAAGTCATTGATGAGGTTGAGCGTGAATAGAATATGCCGACGCATTCCGAGTTTTATGGTCGCGCTCCTTCTCATTTCCACCCTCTTCCATCACTGCACAACACTCCGTGCTCAACAGCCCACATATTTCGGCCAAACCGTCACCGCAATCCAATTCACAGGCGTCACCGCGGACCAACTTGTTCCGCTCACCACCTCGCTCGTCATCAAGACCGGCGCGCCTCTCCTCGCAACTGACCTCTCCACCAGCATCCGCCAGCTCTTTGCCACCGGTCTCTATCAGGACCTCGAAGCCCTCGTCACTCCCGCCCCCGGTGGCGTCCTCGTTAACTTCCACGGCCAGCCCCGCCGCTTCATCGGCCGCGTCACCGTCAGCGGAATCAAGAACGCATTCCTCAACGACCAGCTCGCCCAATCCAGCGGTCTTGACGTCGGCACCCGCTTTACTGATTCAAAACTCGCGCGCGCAATCGAAGTGATGCAAACCCAGCTCGTCAGTAACGGCTATCATCAGGCCACTATCAAGCCGCTTGTCACTCCGGCGCCCGGCAGCTCTCTCCTCAATCTCGCCTTCGACATCCACGCCGGCCCCCAGGCCCGCATCGGCCGCATCACCTTCACCGGCGACGCAGGCATGACCCTCGAAGAATTACGCCACGCCGCCCATCTCCGTCAAGGCGCACTCATCGACCACGACACAAAATCACGCGCACTCGCCAGCCTGCTCAACGAGTACCGCAAAGAGTACCGCCTCGAAGCCGAGATCAAGCTAGTCGCCGATGAATACGACGCCGCCACCAATCAGGAGAACCTCAGCTTCTCCATCAATCGCGGCCCCGTCGTGCGCGTTCTCGTCAACGGTGCAAAGCCAAGTGACATGCGCATCCGACGGCTCATTCCCGTCTTTGAAGAGGGCTCGGTCGATGAAGATCTATTGATGGAAGGCAACCGCGCGCTTCGCGACTACTACCAGCGCCGCGGCTACTTCAACGCCAAGGTCGAGCACAAGCAACCCGCCACTGACACCGACCCGGTCGTCATCTCTTACACCGTTCATCTCGGCCAGCGCAGCCGCGTCGCTGAGGTCAAGCTCGCCGGCAATCATTACTTTGACACCGAAACCCTCAAAGAGCGGCTCAACGTCCATGCCGCCGACGCATTCAATCGCGAAGGCATCTATAGTCAGGCTCTCCTCAACTCTGACGTCGCCTCTATGCGCGCCCTCTACCAGAACAACGGCTTCAGCAACGTTCTCATCACGCCCTCCACCACTGAAGCCGACATTCCCGACTACGGCAAACAGGTTCCGCTCAAGGTTGTCTACAATATCAGTGAAGGTCCCATCCAGCGCATTGCCTCCGTCACCATCGAAGGCGCGCAGCAGTTCAAGCCCGGCGCACTCACTGAGATGCTCAACACCGCGCCCGGCCAGCCGCTGTCACCGCAGAACCTCGCCAGCGACCGCGATGAGCTCATCTCTTATTACCTCGACAAAGGTTTCGCGCAGGTCAACGTCGATGTTCTCGACGTGCCGATCAAGCCCGATGTAGCCGCCGCCGACGCCAAGCCCGCGCCCGCAAACACCCATCAAATAACCTTCCGCATTCACGAAGGCCACCAGCTCTTCGTCCGCAACATTCAGCTCACCGGCCTTCATTACACCCGCCCCGCCACCATCGCACGCGCCATCACCTTCAAAGCCGGCGACCCGCTCAGCCGCACCGCCATGGCCACCACGCAAAAAAATCTCTATGACTTTGCGCTCTTCAGCCAGGTCGAGATGGCCGTCATCAACCCCACGCCTACTGATTACTTCTCCAACACAACCGTCGCCGAGCCCGACCAGCCTCTCTACAACCCCGCCTTCGAACTCCCACGCACCGTCCTCATTCAGACCACCGAGGCCAATCGCTGGTCCTTCACTTACGGTCTGGGCTTCGAGGTCTCTACGGGGACTTGCGGTGTTATCGCGTCAAGTAGCAGCAGTTGCCCGGCCAACGGCAGAACCGGCGCAAGCCCACGCGTACTGCTCGACATTACCCGCCTCAACTTCTTCGGTCGCGAACAGTCTGTCTCGCTCCGAGGCACCTACGGCCTCCTCGAGCAGAAGGTCAACCTCCTTTACGACACGCCGCGATTCTTCAGCTCACCCGATTTCAGCTTCAGCATCTCCGGCGGCTATGCCAACACTCAGGACGTCACCACCTACGTCGCCTCGCGTCTCGACGCCGGCATCCGCCTCTCGCAACGTTTCCTCCAGCCCGGCGATCTACTCAACCGCTCCAACACCTTCGTCTACGAGCTCGCCTTCCGCCGCGAGAAGGTCGACTCATCCAGCATTCAGGTCGAAACACTGGAGATTCCGCTACTCTCCTCCGCCGTTCGCGTAAGCGGTCTCGGCTTCAGTTGGATTCACGACACCCGTGACACGCCTCTCGACTCACACCGCGGCACCTACACCAACGCGCAGGAGTTTTTCTCCCATCAATACTTCGGCGCGCAAGCCCAGTTCAACCGCCTCGATCTCTCCAACTCCAGTTTCTACTCCTTTGACCACGACCGCCTCGTCATCGCACGCAACACCCGCTACGCCGACGCGCGCTCCTTTGGCTCATCGAGCGAGCAGCTCATTCCGCTCCCTGAGCGTCTCTACGCCGGCGGTCCCAACTCGCATCGCGGCTTCGGCGTAAACACCGCAGGCCCCCGAGACCCATTCACCGGTTATCCCATCGGTGGAGCAGGCGCATTCGTAAACTCCACCGAACTCCGCCTCCCCCCGCCAACGCTTCCGTTCCTCTCCAACTCGCTCAGCTTCGTTCTCTTTCACGACATGGGCAACGTCTTCGCCAATGCCAGCGACATCTGGCAAAGTGTTCTGCGCACCGCTCAGCCCAATCGCAACACCGCATGCCGCACCAGCGTCAACGGCCCCTTCACATCCATCGGCCAGCAGGGAACTTGCAACTTCAACTTCTTTAACCACGCCGCCGGACTCGGCCTCCGCTACCATACTCCCGTGGGCCCGGTTCGCTTTGACTTGAGCTACAACCTCAATCCCCCCGTCTATCCAGTAACGCCGCAGGATAAGTTCGGCAATCCCTCCGGCCCAACAACCGTGAATCAAGCGCCGCACTTCAACTTCTTCTTCTCCCTGGGGCAAAGCTTCTGATGCGTACAACGGCTCATCATCGCTTCTTCGCGCACTCGCTGCCCGCGCTCGTCTTGGCTTTTCTCGCCACCGCCGCAGCGCACGCGCAAAGCGCCTCAAGCCCTGAAGCAACCGTTCTCGATCGCGTCCTCGTCGTCGTCAATCAGCAGCCCATCCTCCAAAGCGACCTCGACCGCGAGCTCCGCCTCTCCATACTCGACCCCAACATGGACTTCGCTCATCGTCCCGCACCCACTGAAGCTCTTGACCGCCTCATCAGCCGCGCTCTCATCAAGCAGCAGTTCGCCGGCCAGCCGCCCATGGACAAGAAGAAGCTCCAACTCGATGTCGACCAGCGCATGCAGGAGCTCCGCACTGAGCTCCCCGCCTGCGTCCGTCTCAATTGCAAAACAGATTCCGGTTGGCAATCCTTCCTCACCGAATCCCATATCACCACCTCCGAGATCGACATCTTCATCCGCGAGCAGCTCCTCATCCTCGACTTCATTGAGAAGCGCTTCCGCCCCGGCATTCACATCGAGCCCGAGCAGATCGAGGACTACTACAAAAAAACTCTGCTCCCGCAGTACTCTAACGCCGCCACTGCTCCCACGCTCGACGCCGTCTCCGGACGCATCGCCGAGGTCCTCCTTGAGCAGGAGGTCAATCTCCTCCTTGAAGACTGGCTCACGACTCTACGCAAGGAAGGCGAGCTCGAATTTCTCGATCGCTCCTTCGAATCATCCGCGCCGCAGGCAGGTGCCAAATGAAAAACTTCCTGCGCAAGCTCGTTCACTTCCTCTTCCACCCGCGCGTCCACTGGTCCATCCATACTCTGCGCGGTTTCGCAACCCTCGTCCTCCTCATCGCCCTCAGCCTCGTCGGTCTCTTCCTCTGGCTCAGCTCCTCCACCTTCGAGCAGCTCGCTCGCCGTCGCCTCATCAGTCAGATTGAAGAAGCCACCGGCGGCCGCGTCGAACTCGCCGCATTCCACTGGAAGCCCCTCAGCTTCAACGCCGAGATGGACGACCTCATCATTCACGGCTCTGAATCTTCCATTGAAGACCCCTACGTCCGCATCGAACGACTCCACGCCGACTTCACCGTCTTCGGCCTCTTCACACCCCGCATTCATCTGCGCAACCTCGTGATCGAAAAGCCCTCCGTCCATCTCCTCATGTATGACGATGGCTCTACCAACATCCCAACTCCGCGCCGCACCCACGACTCCGACAAAACCTCGCTCGATGAGATATTCAATCTCGCCATCGGCCACATCCTCATCAACAACGGCATCTTTCGCATCAACTCCACGCAGCATCAGTTCTCGCTCGATGCGCGAGACCTCGATGCCTCTCTCGCTTATCAGCCCCGCACCATCTTCTCCACTGAGAGCTACCACCTTGACACCACGCTCAACGATCTCGAGCTCAGCCACGCTCTCAACATGGATTACTCGCAGCGCGCCTCCGCAACTCCCCAGGCTCACTACCGCGTGCACGCCCTCCTCGACCTCGAACGCAACTCCGCCTCCCTTCGCAACCTTGAGATCGTCTCCAACTCCCGACGCATCACTGCAACCGGAACTCTCGTCAACTTCGATAAGCCCGAGTGGAAAGCCAAGCTCAGCGGCGAACTCGACCTGCCTCTCCTTCAGCCTCTCACCGGATTTCAGGACGCGCCCACCGGCGTCGCCCGCGTCAACGTCACCGCCGAAGGCAAGGGAACTGAATTCAAGGTCGATGGTCCCGTGCACATCGACAACGGCAGCTACACCGGCGCAGGTCTCCACGCAACCAACTTCACTCTCGACACCCGCGCCCACGCCGACTCTTCCATGCTCCGCGCTGAAGACATCACCCTCCGCTTCGCTGACGGCGCATCCATCACCGGCAGCCTCCTCCTCCGTCACTGGCTCTCATCCCAGCCCGGCACTCCCGACTACAACGTCAGACCAGCAGGTCTTGACCTCTCCGACATGCGCCCCTGGGATGTCTTCGTCCCCGTCGAGGGCAACGTCAACGCGGAGTTCCACGGCCTTACCGTCGACCATCTCATGTCCATCGTCGCCGCACCGCCCTTCAATCATCTCGGCCTCGACGCATACCTCAACGGCCCCACCACCGCTCAATGGTCCGGCGGCGACATCCGCACTCTCCAGATAGGCGGCCGCTTCGCTCTCTCGCCCACCGGCGCTGCCCTGCCCGGCGAAGCGCCAACCACCGGACTCATCGACGCAACCTACTTCCAATCCAACAGCTCCGTCGATCTCCGCACCTTCGAACTCAACATGCCATCGAGCTATCTCCTCGCTCGCGGCAAGCTCGGCGCGTACCCGCTCACCAGTCCCTCTGCGCTCAACGTTGACTTCCACACCACCGACTTTTACGAATTCGACACGCTCCTCAAGGACCTCGAATTCGAGCGTTACCACGTCAAAGGCGCAGCCGCTCTCCCCGTTCAACTCCACGGTCTCTTCAACTTCAAAGGCACGTGGACCGGCTCGCTCCTCGACCCCCACATGACCGGCGCAGCCAACGCCACCAACATCTCAACCGAACTGCCGCCCTTACCCAGCAACAAAGACCCCAACGCCAAACCGCAATGGCTTCCCTGGGATTCCATCGACGCCACCGGCCTCTACTCCGCCGCACACATTCTGATCGACCACGCACGCCTGGTGCATCCCGCCCGCACCGTCGAGCTCGCCGGCTCCATGGACGCAGCGCCCGCCTCCATTATTCCGCGCATGCTCCCCGGACCATTCTTTGACTTCAACTCCTCTGTCCGTCTCCACACCGTCGCGCACGGCATCGACCTCGCCTCCATCTACTCGCTCGCAGGTCGCACGTACCCCGTCACCGGAACCGTCGCCACTGAATTCGATCTCTCCGGTCCCTTCAACAACATTGAGGGCACTGGTTGGGTGCAGCTCACCTCCGCCAACATCATGGGTGAGCCCGTCAACCGACTCCACATTCACGGCAAGCTCCACAACACCACTCTCGATGTCTCCAGCCTCATTCTCAACGCGCCCGCCGGCTCCATCTCCGCACACGGAACTTACGACCTCGCCTCAACGCAATACAATCTCGACGCGCACGGCTCCGGCATCGAACTCACCCGCATCAAAGCCCTCGGCTCTCTCACCAACCACCTCAGCGGCGATCTCAGTTTCTCCGCCACCGGCGCAGGCTCGCTCAAAGACCCACACTTCGAGCTCCACTCCTCCGTCGACCATCTCCTCCTCTCACCGGACTTCTCCGCCGCAACGCTCGCAAGAATTCAAACTCCCGGCGCGCTCGTCATCACCGCCTCCGCCGCTGAACACAAACTCACCTACGACATTCAGGCCACTCTCGATACCGCAGCCATCACCGGCCACGGCGTCACATCCATCACGCCTGAGTATCAAACCGACGCAACCGTCTCTCTCGCGCACCTCAACCTTCCCACAGTGCTCCGCTTTTTCCACTGGGACCAGCTCAAAGCCTCCTCCGCCATCGACGGCGTCTTCAACATCAGCGGCCCGCTCGCTCGCCCCGCTGAACTCCACGGCGATGCCGACCTCAACAACTTCGCCGCCACCATTCAAGGCGTCCATCTCCTCTCTGACCGCAAAATTCACGCCACCTTGCAACACAGCCTCATCACGCTCGACCCCATCCACATCACCGGCGAAGACACGGACCTCAACGCCGCCGGCAATCTCGCCATCACCGGAGACCACGCCCTCAACTTCACATCCAACGGCGCCGTCAATCTCAAGCTCGCTGAAACACTCGACAGCGACCTCACCGCCAGCGGCACCACCTCCTTCAAGGTCGCCGCGCGCGGCACCCTCGACCACCCCACTCTCTCCGGCACCATCGACGTCGCCAACGGCGCGCTCTCGCTTGAAGATCTCCCCAACGGTCTAAGCCAGCTCCACGGCACACTCGAGTTCAATCAGAACCGTCTCGAGGTTCGCTCCCTCACCGCCATGACCGGCGGCGGCCTCCTCTCCCTCTCCGGCTACCTCGCCTATCAAAACGGCCTCTACGCCGACCTCGCCGTCACTGGAAAATCCATCCGCATACGCTACCCGCAAGGCGTAAGCGCACAGGGCGACACAACCCTCCGCCTCCAGGGCCCGGCCAACAATCTTCTCCTGAGCGGCAATCTCCTCATCAACCACTTCTCCATCAACCCTGACCTCGACATCGCCGCGCTCGCTGCTGAAGCCGGAACCGTCCGTCCCATCCCCCCACTCGACGCGCCCTCCAATCACGTCCGGCTCGACATCCGACTCCAGTCCGCGCCCCAACTCAGCTTCCAGAACGCATACGCCAAGCTCGCTGGCAACGTTGACCTCCGCCTCCAGGGCACTCTCGCCAACCCATCGCTCCTCGGCCGCATCACCGTCACTGAGGGCAACGCCACGCTCGCCGGAACTCACTACGTCCTCGAGCACGGCGAAATTCTCTTCGACAATCCCATCCGCATCCAGCCCATCATCAACCTCAACGCAACCGCCCACGTACAGGACTACGACATCACCCTCGGCATTCACGGCAGCTTCGACCGCAACGCTCTCACCTATCGCAGTGAACCGCCGCTCCCCCAGGCTGACGTCCTCGCCCTCCTCGCACTCGGCCACACCCAGGAGCAGCAGCGCCTCTACACGCAACAGCAGCTCGCAACCGCCGGCTCATCCACCGACGCGCTCTTGAACGGCGCGCTCAACGCCACCGTCAGCAACCGCGTGCAAAAACTCTTCGGCACAGGCACCGTCAAGGTCGACCCCACATACCTCGGCGCGCAGGGACCTTCCACCTCACGCGTCACCGTCGAAGAGCAGATCGGCCGCGCCCTCACCCTCACCTTCGCCACAAACGCCAACTCCACTTCGCAGCAGCTCATCCAGGCCGACATCGCCATCAACCGACACGTCTCCCTCCTAATCGCCCGCGACGAATCCGGCGTCTTCTCCATGGTCATCAAGGCCACACGCCGTTACCGCTAGATATCCTCAATTTCAGTTTTATTTGACACTTTTCCCGGCTCGTCCTACGCTCTACATATGCAGATTGAACTCACACCCGAACAGGTTACTTTCATCGACATGGGTATCCAGTCGGGGCGTTTCCGCAACGCCGATGATGCCATGCGCAAAATGCTCGTCGAATGGGAGCAGCGCGAAC
>CAIMNN010000108.1 GCA_903842845.1 uncultured Acidobacteriaceae bacterium
CCGCCAAACACAAATCCGAAAATTGTGAAGAACGCTATCGGCAGAACGAAGCTGAGAATAAATGCAACCCGGTCGCGCCTCAAAGATCGGAAGCCCGTGGCGATAATGGCAAGAATGATGCGTACTCTCATGCCCGCAGCTCCTTTCCCGTCAGTTGCAAAAACACTGACTCAAGATTCGGTCGTGTCAGTTGCAGATCCGCTATCAGCACCTTGCTCTGCGCCGCGCTCTCCAGCAACTGCGCAATCTCCTGCGGCCGCTCTATCTTGAACTGCGCAATTCCAGCCTCTGCTTTGCCGCCCTGCTCGCTCGCCCATGCAGCCGCAGCGTTCTCTTCGCCAACGTAGTGGATGCGCACAGCATTCGTCGCGCCAAACGTCTGCTCCACCAACTGCTCCTTCGACCCCCGCGTAATAATTCGCCCATGGTCGATGATCGCAATCTCGTCGCACAACCGCTCCGCCTCTTCCATGTAGTGCGTCGTATAGATCAGCGTTGTCCCCGCCGCTCGCAGCGACTCAACCATTTCGAAGATGCAATTGCGCGATTGCGGGTCCACGCCCACCGTCGGCTCATCAAGCACCACAAGTTTTGGTTTGTGTATCAGCCCGGCCACAAGATTCAACCGCCGCTTCATTCCACCGGACAGCGTCTTCACCGGCGACTTCGCGCGGTCATTCAATCCGGCCCACTCCAAACACCAGTCGATCGCCTGTTTGAGCGCCGCGCCGCGCAACCCATAGTAGAGCCCGAACGCGTGCAGATTCTCGCGGCAGTTCAGCAGCGGATACAACGCCAACTCCTGAGGCACCCAACCCAAACACGCCTGCGCCTCAACCGTGCCCGCCGTATGGCCAAACACGCTTATCGTTCCCGCCTCCGGTTTCACCCGCCCCATCACGCTGCGTATCAGGGTCGATTTTCCCGCCCCATTCGGCCCCAGCAAACCAAAACACTGCCCGCTGCGCACCTCAAGCGACACGCCATCAACAGCAGTAATGGAGCCGTAGCTCTTGCGCAGCGACTGCACACACAGCGGACTCTGATTCGCTTCACTCATTTTTGTTGTCCTGATCTCAGTTATCCCGGCGGCCAATGCATCGCGCGCCCGCCCAACAGATGAACATGTAAATGCTCCACCGTCTGTCCGCCATCCGCGCCCGTGTTGATCACCGTCCGGTAGCCCTTCGCCAAACCATTCTCCGCGGCAATTCTCCCCGCCGCCGCCATCAGTGTGCCAAGCAGCGCGGCATCGTCAACCGCCTCCGCCAAACTTGCAACATGCTTGCGCGGAATCACCAGTACATGCACCGGCGCCTGCGGATTGATATCAGCAAACGCAAATACATCCGCATCCTCATACACAGACTTCGCCGGAATCTCTCCCGACACGATCTTGCAAAACAAACAGCTCATATGCGCCCATTCTACGCGATGCCCGCCCCCGCGTTGGTGATGAATCAACCCTCAAGTTGTAAAATTGAATCGCAATCATCGCGCACACAAAAGGATATCCATGTCCGAGCCAGTCACCGCAACCCCCGCCCCCATCACTACTATCGACCACATCGGCCAGCACGTCGACCAGACCGTCACACTCCGCGGATGGCTTTACAACATGCGCGAGAGCGGCAAGCTCGTCTTCCCAATCTTCCGTGACGGCACCGGAACCATCCAGGGCGTGGCGCACAAATCCGGCGTGACACCGGAGGTGTTTGATGCACTCAAATCCCTCACGCAAGAGTCGTCCGTCATCGTCACCGGCAAGGTCCGCGCCGACGCACGCGCACACGGCGGCTTCGAGCTCGACGTCCAGAACATCGAGATCATCCAGCTCGTCCCCGAGTCCGACCCCTACCCCATCTCGCTCAAAGAGCACGGGACTGATTTTTTGATGGAGCACCGCCACTTGTGGGTCCGCTCACCGCGACAGGCGGCGATACTGCGGATACGCGCGGAGATCATGCGCGCCGCTGCGGAGTTTTTTGACAGCAACGGATTTATCAGGACCGACCCGCCGATTCTGACGCCGGCGGCGTGCGAGGGGACATCG
>CAIMNN010000109.1 GCA_903842845.1 uncultured Acidobacteriaceae bacterium
AAGGTGAACTCGTTTCACCAGCAGATCAACCTGCCTTTGCGGGTCGGGCTGCTGATTGACGCCAGCACGTCGATTCGTTCGCGGTTCGACTTTGAGAAGCAGGCGGCTACGGAGTTTCTGCTGCAGGTGCTGAAGTCGCGGGCCGACCGGGCGTTTGTGATGGGCTTTGACGTGGTTCCGAACGTGACCGCGGACTGGAGCAACAACATTGACTCGCTAACCCGCGGCGTGGACCGGCTGCGGCCGGGTGGCGGCACGGCGCTCTACGATGCCGTGTACACGGCCTGCCGCGACAAACTGCTGAGCGAGCGTGGAGGCGAGCCGGTGCGCAAGGCCATGATTCTGATCTCGGACGGTGACGACGACCAGAGCCGGGTTCACCAGGACGAGGCCATCAAGATGTGCGAGCGGGCGGAGACGATTATCTACGCGGTGAGCACGAACTGGACGCCAAGCCGCGGGATGGGCGACCGGGCGCTGACGACGCTTTCGGAGTCGACGGGCGGGGAGGCATTTTTTCCGCCGTCGGTTGAGGAGATGTCCAACAGCTTCCGGGACATCCAGGAAGAGCTTCGCAGCCAGTACGCGCTGAACTATACGCCGGCGGACTTCAAGTACGACGGGGTATTCCGGCCGATTTATCTGTACTGCTATGACCGGCGTTACCAGGTGCGGGCGAAGAAGGGGTATTTCGCGCCGAAGCAGTAGGTCAGGGTTCAGGGGTCAGGGGTCGGGAAGGCCATTTGCAGACCGGGGCACGCATCGCGAGATGCGTGCTTTTTTTTGGGTAGTGCGGGGATACGGTTGGGGGGTCTGTCCTGTGGGGTCCGGTTCCATTTCAGGACTACGCATTCAACTAAGTTCGGCTTTGGCTCGCATCGGTTTTCCTTTTTTATTCGTCTAGGTTTTTTCCACCGTTACACGATGAAATGGAGAAGGGCGATTCCGGCCGGGTCCTGCCGGGCTGTCGGGGCTGCGTTGTGGGCCAGGCACGATACGGGGCAAGGTTGGCGTCGCATCAACCGCAAGACTGTGCGGAGTGAGAGGGAACGCGTTGATCCGGCAGGCGATATCGTGTGACATCTGCAGTTCGGAAAAGAAGCAGACGAACCACTGGTTTGTAGCCTATGAGGCCGGGGGTGAGTTGCGGGTAAGCGGTTGGAATTCGCGCAACCGATTACGTCCGGGTTCGAAGCATCTTTGCGGTCAAACCTGCCTGCACAAGCTTGTGGACGACTTTATGGCGCGGGCGATTGCGGTTCGGGGCCGGCAGGGGACGGTGGAGGCGGTCGAGATATCGGCAGAGCCTGTTCCGACCGACACGAGCCTTACTTCGAAATCGGTGCTGGTTGAGATGGAGTCGTCGGCGCGACTGCTGACAACGCCGATCGCGGTGACGCCGAAGCGGCTTCCGCAGGGAACTCCAGAAGCGCCAGCGGAGGCATCGTTGAACGGTTTGGCGGGCGATGAGTTGGCGCAGCCGATGGACGAGGCGCCGCGATTTGCTTCGCGCAGTTGGCGTTCCGAGGCTTGGGAGCGTGAGCGG
>CAIMNN010000110.1 GCA_903842845.1 uncultured Acidobacteriaceae bacterium
GAATCCAACTTCGCCGTATCGTTCCTGATGATGCTGTCACTTGGCTTCATCCTTTACGGTACAACCGTCCTACTTCCCCAGTTTCTACAGTCTGTTATGGGGTATACCGCTGAGACGTCTGGCCTGGCTATGTCGGCAGGTGGGCTTGCCACTATTATCGGAATGCCATTCGTCGGCTTCATGATTAGTCGAATTGATGGTCGCTATCTCATCGCATGTGGTTATGCGATATTGGCGATCTCTCTCTATCACATGACCAGCATTTATCTTGGTATCAGCTTTTCCTATGCTGCCCTTCTTCGTTTCTACCAATCGATCGGCCTTGCGTTTCTCTTTGTTCCTATTAATACACTTGCTTATAACGGAATGAGTTCTGAGAAAAACAATGACGTATCTAGCCTTATCAATCTCGCTAGAAATGTTGGTGGTTCAGCTGGCACCTCGTTCTTTACCACTGTCCTTGCAAGACGGCAGCAAGTTCATCAGCAAACCTTGGTCACTCATCTGGTAGACACTAATCCAGTGTATCTTGCCCAACGAGACGCCCTCATTCATCGCGCATTTGCGTACACGTCATCGCTTGCAGACGCCAGAAATATGGCAACGCAGCGCATCTATCAGTCTATGCAACAACAAGCAAGTGTACTGTCTTACATTGATGTGCTTTCCATCTTCGCTGTGGTTGCAGTTTGCATGTTACCCATGGCCTTGTTGCTTAAGCGCCCCCCAAAGCACATCAGTGCTTCGGCGCACTAATGTGCTGAGCAGGAAGGCCGGAGTTCAAAACGCTGAGTGAATTATTAAACATCTTTGGCATTGGTCGTTCGCAACCACTTCGCAGACAAACGGCCAATGCTATTGCATTCAATGCGTTCTGTTACTTCGCGAACTGGTCGAACAAAAGTCGTACTTCGAGGACAATCCATGGATCACTTCAAAAAAACTGGGAAGTTTCTTATGCATTACCACCAGTGCATTCATTGTGGTCACCTATCCAGAAGAGAGGAATATTCGATTCGGGCAATCGCTTCCGGAATCTACCCCTGCGCGCGATGCGGACATGAAGGGCCACTGAATCTTGTGATCCAAGAAGACGACGTTACGCCCGATGGCAGCGGCTCATCAGGCGGTAAGGGCAACAACTAGAAGTGGCAAGCACTATTGCGGTGATGAATACAGCGTTCTTTGCCTGCGACCAATGGCATGAATGAATTCGCTTGCGAGTCTGCTCTTGTTGCCGACCCGTGTGGCCAAGCGAGTACTCAGATTTATATCCTTCTCGGCTAGTGGGCGCATTGTGATGCCGTCGAGCGCAATCTGCCATGCGGCATTACACGGCAGGATCGCAACCCCATCGTATTCCAGAATCCACGCAGACGCTTCTTCAATTGTCATAACGTGGTGCATTTCAGCTGGCGCAATCATTTTTTCTGCGGCTGCCTTCTGCAGCCTTTCGAGGGCATGTGGATTGACGTGGGGAGATAGAATAATCCAGTCGACCCCGTGCAGATCTTCGAGCGTCAGTTCTCGTAACGACGCAAGAGGATTCGCTTTTGACAGAGCAACGTAGAAGGGCATTTCGACAAGTGTTAGGAAGTCAAGCGTAGGCATATCAGGAATGGCGGTCACCAGCGCCATATCCAGTTCGCCTGTGGCAACCATGCGCGCGAGTTCGTGCGAGTAATGGCTCTGTATTCTAATCTTCAGGCCAGGGTAAAGAGGCAGTCGGATCGATTGGAGCGTCGTAACCAGATATGGGTCTGCGTAGTATGCCGATTTGCCGATGTTGAGAATTTCCTCGGCACCATGCGAAGCTGCCATAGAGTTCAAAACAGCGCGCTCTGCGTATAAAACTGAATGGTGAGCCTCTTCCACAAAGCGGCGGCCAGCTTCTGTGATCGCGACATTTTGATGATTGCGCACAAAGAGTTGCAAGCCAATGTCGCTCTCCAACTTGGCAATCAGCCTGCTCAGAGTGGATTGCTCTACGTGCATTCGTTCGGCGGCTCTGGAAAAGTTCAACTCTTCCGCCAGTACAATCGCCGCTTGCATGGACCGTGTTTCTGGAAGCACCATGGCTATCCTCCTTGCGGTGGGGGAGAACCCAGGCAGGACAGCAACTTTACGTCTTGCAGCTTATATTCGAGTCTATGCTGCACTAATCATGATGATCGTAGGATGCTCCGAGAGTCAATTCAGTTGCAAAAATAAGATATTACTTTATCGTTATGCGGATTTTGCATAACGGTTTTCAAAAAAATCATTGGACGGCGGCCTTGTCGTCAAACCAATCTCCTTATAGCAAGTGGAACTTTCGAAACTTCACGCAAGGTCACGGAAAGTACCGAAGCAAAGTTCTGCACGAACGGGAATGGACTGAGATAGCTAACGCCCCATTCTGCAATACCGCAGGTATCAGGGGTAAGACAGGGCCGATGGAGGTACGCCTTTATGGGTTCAGTACCAACGATGCAAGAAGCGGTCGATCTGCTGCTCACCGCTGAGGATGTTGCCGCCAAGTTGAAGGTCAGCAAAGACTGGGTCTGGGATCATTCTTCGCGAAAATTGCCCTATCTGCCCGTCATTCGCATGAGCGATGGCGCACTGCGTTACCGGGCGAGCGGGATCGAAGAGTTCCTCAGGGAAAGAGAACGGGCCTCTACTATGCGGCGAAAACGCCGGTAAAATAGAGGTGACCCGTTTTTCCTCCCACACAGAAAATCGAGGAAGCGATGGGTAAATCGCACCAGAA
>CAIMNN010000111.1 GCA_903842845.1 uncultured Acidobacteriaceae bacterium
AGCCCAGTGTGTCTCCATCCACGCCGCATGATGCGCCAGCGACGCCGCGCCAAACGTCATCACATGCAGCAGAAACGCCGTCACACCGCCGGCAAGCCCGGCCAGCAAACACCGCCCCAGCTCAAGATACTCAACACTCGCCAGCGAGACCATTCGCCGCAAATGCAACAACACCGCCAGCGCAACCGCCTGCAGCGCAATGCCCACGTCAGAAGCAATCGCCAACCCCGCCGCGCCAAAATGGCTGTACCCTACGCGGTAAAACCAGAACGAAACAATAATTATCACCGTGCTCGACAACATCGGCAGCCAAGTTATCCCCGCCGCATAAAACGCGCGAGCATAGATCGCCTGCGCCGACCACAAGAACAATCCAATCGTATAAAGCGCAAAGTAGATCGCCGTTTGCTGCACATCACTTTGAGTGAACTTGCCGCCGCCAAACACCAGCCCCACCATCGACTGCGACATCGCCGCCATCGCCGTGCTCGCCAGAATTCCCATCGCCATCACTCTTGAAGCCGAGTCCGCCACACCCAGCGCAAACTCACGCTTCTTGCCCGCCGCCCACAACTGCGTGAAGAACGGCAACGACGCCACACCCGCCGCCTGCGCCAGCACCGCCATCGGCGCGGTGAACAACTGCTTCGCATTCGTCAATCGCGTAATGTCGCCCGCGCTGTGCGACGCAAAAAATCCCATGAAGAACGGCTCCAGAAACGGCAGCGAGAAGCCGAACATCAGCGGCACCGTCATCTTCAGCCAATCGCGCAGCCCCGGATGCTTCAGGTCTATCTCCGGAAAATACCGCACGCCGTTCTTCGCCGCGCCCGCCGCATTCAACAAAAAACTGCCCAGCAGCGCGCCCACCGTCGCGCCCACAGCCAGCGCCGGAATCCCCAGCCTTGCAGCCAGCACCACACCGCCCACGATGATCGCAAGGTTGTATAGTATCGGCGTCAGCGCCTGGTACATGAACTGCTTGCGCACCAGCAACGGCGCGCCCAACACGCCGCCCGCAAAAAAGAATATCTGCGCCGGCAGCAGAATGCGCGTCATATGCGCGCTCAATGCAACCTGCTCCGCATTAAACCCGCTGTTCGTCCACCGTATATACGGCGCCGCCGCAAACATCAGCACAATCGACGCAACAATCAGCACCAGCACCATCAAGTTCAAAACAATTGAAAGCAGCCGCTCGCCCTCACGCTCATCGCCGTTCTCGCGATAGCGGTTCAGCAAAGTGACAAATGTAATTGAGACCGCGCCGCCCACCAAAAAATTATTCATCAGGTCAGGCAATCGGAACGCCGCGTTGTACGCGTCAGTCTGCAACCCTGCGCCAAACGTATGTGCAATATATTTTCCACGCACCAACCCAATAAGCCCCGACACCAACGTCGAGCTCATCAAAAGTATCGTCGCGCTAAAGGCGGAGTGAGAGTGCGATGGGTGCAACAGCCTGCCCAACCGCGAAACCCGCGTACCGCTTTGTTTTACAGTCTCTTCTCCGGCCACTATTCCAGATTTTAGACTGCCTACCACTTAATTCGGCACTACAAACAGCGTTATCGACTGCGCCGGAAAGTTTGTCGTTATCGTGCTCGTTGTGCCCACTCCGCTCGGCGCATTCACTGCCACTGGCGCCTGCGCCACGATTGCATTCAAATTCTGCGCCGAATACAAGTAAACCTCTGCCGTCGTCGCAGTCGTCGAAAAATTCTTCAGGCTCAGCGTGCTCGTCAGCGTGCCATAGCTCTTGTTGATCACCACAACCGTCAGCGCGTTGTCCGACGTGCGCCGCGCTCCATAAACCGCAAGCAGCCCCTGCCCATCTCCGCCGCCGCTCGTGCTCGTTGAAACCAGCGCCTGGTCACCAAACGTCGACTTCGCCCCGTCATAATTCCGGTAGATGGTAAACGCCATTAATCCCGGAACCGTCTGGTTGAAGTTCGTCGTCGGCCACAACGTCGCCATATCCAACCCTTCGCGCCCGAAGATGCCCAAAATATCCGCCTGCACTACCGCGCCGTTTATCGCTTCAAGCCCGCCGAAGTTGTACTCGTCTATCGACGTCTTCGTCCCCGGATAATCCTTCGTAACCCACTGCTTCATCATCGGAATCACTTGCGGTGCCTGCAAAGGCACATTGCAGCTCGTGGTGTAATTCGCGTCCGTCGGATAATTTGGTTGCGGATAGTTGGGATCGGTGTACGTCGCATCCCAGTAAGCCCGCGTCGAGTTCATTCGTATTATCTGCTCAGCCGTATCGCCCGCCGTCGTCAGCCCCGTCCCTGTTCCGTTATATGTGCCGGCGAAGTACGTGTGTAGCGTAACGTAATCCAGCAATCGCTTGCCGTATGTTGTTTCCGCGCTCTTGAACTGTTGCAGATAGTACTCGATGAACGGCACACCTCCATGCGCCTCGCGGTCAATCGGGTTGCTCCACGCCTGCCAGCACGGCGAGCCATTATTCCAGCCGTTGCTGATGTCCTTCATCGAGTAAAAATAATCCCACCAGAAATCCATCACCGGGCCGCCCGTCTCCACCGTCGGGTCAACCGTCTTCAGCGCCAGCGCTGTTCCAATGCTGCCATTCGTGTCCTCATCGTAAGTGAACGGAACCGGATGCACGTCGCGATGCGTCGACCACCACCAGCTCGGCTCGTTGTCCAGGTCCCATATCGCAACTGCCTTGCCGCCGCTCGCCGCGCCAAATTTATTCAGAATGTGCTCCTGCCATCCACCCGACCACGTGCCTTCCGCCCATGCCAGGTTCACGCTTCCCGCATTCGGCGGAGCTGGCGGCGGCATGCTGATGCTCGTCACCGTCGGATCATTACCCGTTATCTTTGAACCGTCCGGATTCAAACCGTCGCCGCATTGAGGATTCGAATGGTAAGGGTCGAACGATTCCTGGTTCGGATACGTCGTCGACGGAAATCCGCACACCGTCGAGCTAGAATTCGCAACCCAGCCAAGCACGGGCACCGTTCCTATCAACGTGATTCCGCTGTTGCCCGACTCCGTCACCGTGTCATCAAACTGACCCGTTGGCCAAACGCCTGTGCCAACCATGTTTTCAAAGTACCAATCGGCCGCCGTGCTTGAATTTCCATTCTGGTAGTTGTAACGCGAGGTGCTGTCGCCACCCCAGCGCGTCACCGTGATATTCGCGTTTTGCGCCGAGGTCGCATCAAGACCATACGCATTCAGCCCGTAGATCAACGGACTTATCGAATGCGTCACGCTCGCTGCATCCACCGACAACGCCGGCCCGGTCGCCGAAGCAGGCTGGGTCAACGACACCACTACGCTCCCGCTCACCGTCGGATCTGCAACGCTCTGCGCTGTAACTGTCACCGTCGGCGGTGCAGGGAACGGTGTCGTGTAAAGCCCGTTCGTATCGATCGATCCCGCACCAAAAGAACTGCCAGCAGGCGGTGTGACTGACCAGGTCACAGAATTGTTGCCGCCCGTTCCCGTCACCTGCGCCTGGAATTGAACCTGCTCACCCACAATCGCCGTATTCGGAGTGATGGTTATCGACTTGGCAATGGTGAGCGAATAGTTCGCGGTCACCGTTGCTGTGTTGCTCATGGTCACAGTACAAACATTCGTTGCGACCGATGTGCAACCAGTCCACGACCCAAGCTTGTAGCCGCCGTTCGCATTCGGCGGCGCAGTCAGCGTCACGCTCGTGCCTGTGTTGTAGACCAATGAGAAGGGCGTGTTCGCCTGGCCGACACCATTGTTGTCTTTAGGTGAAATGATGATGGGCACGCCTGTCGGCGGCTCGTTCGCTGTGACTGTTAACGAATAAGTAACCGGCTCAAGCGTCGGATTCGATGAACCGCAACCAGCCAGCAACGCTCCGGCAATCATCAATGGCAATGCAAAACTCAAACCAGTGGAACGCTGCATACGCGCCTGCCTCAAGAAAGTTGGTACAACGTTTCGCTCGCTCAAACAGAATACGAGCTAAGGAACGGAGAATTCTTACAGGTTGCTTTATATTGATAGACGCCCTCTCCCGAGAGAGGAAAGCGGCCCGACTCTTCCCAGAATTAAAAATAATCCCTGCTCATTGCCCCTGTCTGTGATTTCACTACCCTATTTTCCACCCAATTCATTCCGCCATTTATGATTGTCCCTCTCTAAAAGATGGTCGGCGCACTCCGGCCCCCACGAGCCCGCAAAATAATTCGGAAACACCTCTGGCTCCTTCGCAGCCCACGCCTCAAGTATCGGTGTATAAAGTCCCCACGTCACCTCAACGCCGTCACGATGCGCAAACAACGTCTGGTCCCCGAGCATTGCATCCAATAACAAACGCTCATATCCGTTCGCGCTCGACTTACCAAACGCCTCCGAATAATCAAAATCCATATGCACCGGGCACACCGCCATCGAAGGCGCGCTCGGAACCTTCGCTCCAAAACGCAAACTGATTCCTTCGTCCGGTTGAATGCGTATCGTCAACAAATTGGGGTGTATCTCGCTGCATGGGCCTTGCTCTGCCATCTGATTGAATATCAGCAACGGTGGCTGTTTGAACTGGATGCTTATCTCCGTCGCGCGCTTCTTCAGCCGCTTGCCCGCGCGCAGATAGAACGGCACGCCCGCCCAGCGCCAGTTTTCAAGCTCAAGGCGCACCGCCGCAAATGTCTCCGTGCCAGAGTTGGGGTCAACGCGCACTTCATCGCGATACCCGATAACATGCTCGCCACCTACGATGCCCGGTCCATACTGCCCGCGCACTGCATTCTTTATCGGAATCGTCGGAATCGCGCGATACGCCTTCACCTTCTCGCGACGAATCGCCTGCGCGCCAAAACTCGACGGCGGCTCCATCGTCACAAAGCTCAACAGCTCCATCATGTGGTTCTGAACCACGTCGCGCAGCGCGCCGGCCTTCTCGTAGAACGGCCCGCGCCCTTCAACGCCCAGCGTCTCCGCCGCCGTTATCTGCACATGATCAATAAAATTCCGGTTCCATATCGGCTCGAAAATTCCGTTCGCAAAACGGAAGACCAAAATATTCTGTACAGTTTCTTTGCCCAGGTAGTGGTCGATGCGGAAGACCTGGTCCTCGTGGAAAACCGCATTCACCTTCGCGTTCAACTCTTTCGCCGATTCAAGGTCGTGGCCAAACGGCTTCTCGATCGCCACGCCCACCACTCCCTGCGCTGGTTGCGCCATCCCCTGCGCGCCAAGATTCTCCACTATTGGCGCAAAATACTCCGGCGCAGTCGCAAGATAAAAATGTCTGTTTGCCCCGATGTTGCCCTCAGTTGCAATCCGGTCCAGCTCCACCTTCAGCCCCGCATAACCCGCCGCATCATCAAATTGCAGCCCGTAATAGTGGATGCGCTTCACAAATCCATCCAGCTTCGGGTCGTCCTTCGCCACACTGCCAAACTCAACAATCCCCGCGCGCATATCGGCGGCAAACTCATCGCCCAGCGGACGACGCGCCACGCCAACTATCGCAGAGTTCGGCGGCAACAGCCCCGACTGCTCCAGATGGAACAACGCAGGCAACAACTTCCTCTTCGTCAAATCACCCGACGCACCAAAGATCACCAGGATTCCCGGCATCGGAATCCTCTCGCCGCCCACCGCGAACTGCTTCAGATCTTCGGGATTCACTTTTACCTGCGCTGTCGCCATTTTGACCTCAGTCCTTTTTCACCGCGTGCCCACCGAACGCATTCCGCATGATCGCAAGCATTCTGTCTGTGAAGTTGTTCTCTTCACGCGAACGGATGCGCCTTATCAGCGACTCGGTTATCACCGGCGCTGAAACATTCAGGTCAATCGCCTCAAACACCGTCCAGCGCCCTTCGCCAGAGTCAGATACAAATGCCTCCAGCCCATCAAGATTCGGATTCTCCTTGAGCGCCTCCGCCGTCAGGTCAAGCAGCCAGCTCCGCACCACGCTGCCATGCCGCCATATCTCCGCAATCTGCGGCAGGTTCAGCTTCAGCGCTTCCTTCTTTTCGAGAATGGTGAACCCCTCTGCATAAGCCTGCATCATCCCGTACTCAATGCCGTTGTGCACCATCTTCACAAAATGCCCCGCACCCGCCGGGCCCACACGGCCCCAGCCGTGGTCCTTCGCAGGTGCCAGCGTTTCAAAGATCGGAGTCAGATATACGACCGGCTCTGTATCACCACCGATCATCATGCTGTAGCCTTCCTTCAGTCCCCAAACGCCACCGGAAGTCCCCACATCGACAAAACAAAATCCCTTCGCCGATAACTCAGCGTACCGACGCATCGAATCCTTGTAATTCGAATTGCCACCGTCGATGAGGATGTCGCCCTTGTTGAGCAACGGCAGCAGCTTCGCAATCGTCTGGTCCACCGGGTCGCCCTGCGGCACCATAATCCATATCGCACGCCGCCCAGTAAGCTTCTTCGCCATATCCTCAAGCGAACTCACGCCAATATTTCCGCTCGCCGTCAGCTTCGCAACCGCATCAGCATTGAAATCAAAACCTACGACCTGATGGCCACCGAGTCTCAATCTCTCAGCCATATTTCCGCCCATCTTGCCTAAACCAATCAATCCAAGTTGCATCGTTCTCTCCTCATTTCAAAACTTATAAAACGCCCAGCTCTTTCAGCCGGTCTCTCAAACTCTCCGCACCTAAAAACTGAACCGCCTTCATCCCCGCGGCCTCAGCCGCCTTAGCATTCTCCGCGCGGTCATCAATAAACAATACCCGCCCCGCCGGCCTATCCAAAATATCCAGCGCCCGCTGGTAAATTGCTGGCTCTGGTTTACGCAATCCCAAATAGCAAGAGCTCATGCGCAAGGCAAAATGCTGGCTCAAATCGAAACGCTCAAACCGGTATTCATTCGGCTCGCGCGCTTCATTGTTCAGCGCACCCACTACATATTTCTTTGATGCAGAAACCTCGGAAAGGATACCGAGCGCGCCGTCCTTTAATACTTTCGACCCGCTCAGCAAAAACTCGTAAAACTCATCCAGTGTAAAACTGCGCCTATCAGTAAAGACGCACCTCTTCAGATATTCGTTGCAATCTATTGCACCCCGCTCCCAAGCATCGTAGGCCGCAACATGCAACCGCTCGAACTCAGCGCAATCTATTCCGAAATGCGCAACGGCGGCTGCGCGCTCACCATGATCCCAGCCATTCGTGAGCAGAACACCGCCTACGTCAAACAAAATTACGTCAAAGGGAAGCAACCGGTCGGACCTCCGGCTTTCTCAATTATTCTCCTTCATATACCGCGCTTCTATCGCCATTACTTTATTAAATCTGCGTACAAATCTTTCCTCTTTGATCTCGAACTTCGCGCCCGCAAACGCATCCACTATCTCGAACGCCACGGCCGGCCCGATGATCCGCGCCCCCATCACCAGCACATTCATATCGTCGTGCTCCACGCCCTGGTGCGCCGAATACGTATCGTGGCACAACCCCGCGCGAATGCCAGGAATCTTGTTCGCCGCAATGCACACGCCCACACCCGACCCGCAAATAACGATGCCCTTCTTCGCCTCGCCGGCTTTTATCGCCAGCCCAACCTTCTCGGCAAAATC
>CAIMNN010000112.1 GCA_903842845.1 uncultured Acidobacteriaceae bacterium
CGATGCTGTGCCGCTCAGTGTGTAGGGACCGGCCGCGCCATAGATTGCGTTGGCGGGTAGGCCCGTGAAGGTGATGGTCTGCGTCCCTTGCGTTGCAGAGCCAGTGAGGGAGATGGTCTGGGTTGCGCTCAGCAGATTCAGGTTGTTGTCTGTAAGGGTGAGCGAACCGCTGAGGCTGCCTGCCATTGTGGGCGCAAAGCCGACGGGGAGTACGCATGAAGCGCCTGCAGCCAAATGGCCCTGGCTCGATGCCCCGGCAATCACCAGCGGACAGGTTGCTCCGCCACTGCTGTTCAACGTAAAGTCAGGCGTCGCGAGGCTCGGATTTGAACCGCTCGGTGGAACAGAAAATGCCAAAGTTGCGTTGCCGCTATTTGCCAAGGTCACCGTCTGGGGGCTGTCGCTGCTGGTCGATGCCACAGCCGTGGATGCGAAGCTTAGCGAGGGCGCATCCGCGTAATCCTCTTTCAGCGTGCGCATATTGTTGTAATCAGCGATGTATAAGTTGCCGTCGCCATCCACTGCGACTCCAACCGGCTCGAGCAGGCTTGATGTTGCCACAAGGCTCTGGGTGTAGGAGCCCGCTGATAGGGTCTCCTTCCACACGTGGTTGCCGTTGCTTTCAGCAACAAAGACATTACCTACAGAATCAACGACGATGCCGCCGGGACCATTGAGTCCGCTCCCGATCGTACTCTCGGAGTAAACGCCAGCCGAGAGTGTTTCCTTCAAGACCCGGTTACCGTTGTAATCAGCGATATAGACATTGCCAAGGGAATCCACTGCGACTCCCCAGGGGTCGTAGGGTGCTCCGCTCGAAGCCGGGTTGACGACGGTACTCTCGGAGTAGCCAGCGCCTTGAGGTGTCTCCTTCAACACACGGCCGTTGGCCTCATCGGCAATATAGATGTTGCCGATGGAATCTACCGCAACCGCCCAGGGGTCATACGACCCGCCGCTGACGACAACACTCTCGGAGTAACCGCTGCCTTGAGGAGTTTCCTTCATCAGACGGTGATTGGCTTCATCGGCAATATAGATGTTGCCCGCGGCATCTATCGCAATGCCGATGGGACCGGAGAGCGCACTGGTTGTGAGTATGCTCTGGGTATAGCTCCCAGAGGAGAGCTTCTCTTTGTAGACGACGTTATAGACGTCATCGACGATATAGACGTTGCCGCTGCCATCCAATGCAACTCCAGAAGCCCCGATCGAACCTGAGCCAATGGTGCTCTCGGAGCCAGGGTAAAACTGGACTTGCGGACCGGTGCCAGTACCGCTCAGGAAGATGGTCTGTTCGAGAACCGGCGTTGTGTTGTCATAGAGGAGAATCGCGCCCATCCGCGCCCCTGGCTCGGTTGGTTTGAATGTGTAGTTTACCGTGCAGGTATCTCCCGCGGCATAGAGGGTGCCCACGGTGCAAGTGCCGCCCGCCGCCAGATTGAAGTCAAGGTTTGTTGCTCCTTGCGTTACCACACCGATAGAACCAAGCGTGAAGCCGGCGGGCAACAGAATGGTTGCTGTCTGCGTTGAACTGGTGGTGCCCACCGGCTCGGTGGGAGCGGTGTAGGAACTGGAAGTGACCGTAATTGTTCTCAACACCGGTGCCGCCGCAGTGTAGTTTGCGTCTCCCGGCTGATCCGCCTCAACCACGATTGCGCCAGCGCCAGTATAGGTCAACGTTGCCCCGACTACGGTGGCCGACCCGCTGGTGACGACGTACGAGATGGGAAGTCCGGAAGTGGACGTTGCCGTCAGGGTCGCCGGGCTCGTCCCCAGAACCACCGGAGTAGCAGGCTGCGGGAATGTGATGCTTTGTACGGCCTGGCTGACGACGATAGTTTGAGTGACCTGCGCCGCAGGCGCATAGTTTGCATTTCCAGGCTGATTTGCGGCTACAGTAATGGAGCCCGCGCCGAGGATGGTCAA
>CAIMNN010000113.1 GCA_903842845.1 uncultured Acidobacteriaceae bacterium
AAAGTGAAACGGTGAAGGGTCTGGATGCGGCGAAGGGATTTGTGCGCATCACCATCAAGGAGCGTATGGGTGTGCGGCATGTGCCGGAGCTGAGCTTCCACGCCGACCGGTCAGAGCGTTTGCAGGCAAGGATCGACCAACTGCTGAGCCGGAGCGAGAAGCGGATGAAGAAGCTGACGACTGAGTAAACGCTGAATCATAATCACTCTTTATAGCGGGTAATGTACTGCTCGTAAATTGGAAGCGAGTTTATGAATCCCTCGTGGCTTCTAGAACTAATCGTAAAGATTAAATAGAAATCTCCTTCCTCGCCATAAGAAACCTGTTCCCAATTGCCTTTATTCTTTGGAAAGAAAGTGTAAGTCATCATTGACTTGCCATCATTGGTCTTCATGGATGGCACTTTCGTTATAGCGATCCCCAAGTCATTCTTATTGAATTCATCTTGATCATCTTTAATGAACATATCCAAAGAGGTGATTTTAGGAATCCTTGGTTTATATGAAGCTTTGGCATAGATGACAGTCTCTGCATTCGAGAAAGTAAATCCATCCGGAACTTGAACATTAACACCGTTGGCAATACTAGCGCCTCGCTCGTGATGCCATCCTTTTGCAGGTTCTAATTTAGGCCACCAAGCAAGACATATACCTTTCTCGCAGGTCCATCCGACTTTTTCAATCTCTGGTAATGAAGTAACAGGAACCAATAATAGAACAGCCAATAAAACGCAACGACGAAACATCATTACGCATCTCCTTTATTCACATGTCCAATTGCGATACAGCATAGCACTAATGTCTTCAGGGGCCAATTAGACGCATCATCTTAATTGTGCCAACGGTTTGCTGCGGTCAGTATGCAGCGTGGGCACGGCGGCGAGCAGCGAGCGTGTGTACTCGTGCGTCGGCGCGGTGAGGATTTGCTGCGCGGGGCCTGTCTCAACGATTTGGCCGTGGCGCATGACTGCAACGCGGCCAGCGACCTGGCCGATAACGGCGAGGTCGTGCGAAATAAACAACATTGCCAAATGGTGTTCGCGCTGGAGGTCTTTGAGTAGCGCGAGTATCTGCGCCTGCACGGTGACGTCGAGTGCGGTGGTGGGCTCGTCTGCAATGAGGAGGCGCGGGCGGTTGATGAGCGCCATGGCGATGAGGATGCGCTGACGCTGGCCGCCGGAGAACTGGTGCGGGTAGTCGGAGTAGCGCTGTGCGGCCGAGGGGATGGAGACGGATTCGAGCGCGGCGATGGCTCGGCTGCGGGCTTCGCGCGAAGTAAGCGATGAGTTGGTTGCGATGGCGGCTTCGGCGACCTGTCGGCCGATGGTCATGACGGGATTGAGCGCGGTCATCGGCTCTTGAAAGATCATGGCGATGCTGCGACCGCGCAAATGCCGATGCGCGGCGGAGTGGAGTGCGACTTCGCTGCCTTGCCACTGAAGCGTGCCGGTGAGCTGCGCTGTTGACGGGAGAAGATCGAGCAGTGCGAGTGCAGTGGCGGATTTGCCGGAGCCGGATTCGCCGACCAGGCCGAGGACTTCGCCTTCGTCGATGGCGAGGCTGATTCCGCTGACGGCTTCGGCGGCGGAGTTGAAGCGGATGCGGAGATCTTCTATCCGGAGCAAGGGCGGGAACTGGAGCAGCGCGGGCATTGAGTTAATCGTAATTGATGGCTGCGAAGGCATGGCCTGATGCGATAGCCTTTTTGTGCCATGAAAAAACTACACGTACTCGCATTGTTTGTCGTTGTCGCCTTCACACTTGCAGCCAAAACGCAGATGGTCTCACCAAAGATGGACAAGCCGGGTGAGCCGTTCAGCTACTTCTCAAAGCCAACAGACGAGATTGGAATGGTGGACGCCGAGGCTGCGACGGAGATTACGCCCGAGGGCTATCTGCGCACGGGCTACGGCGAGCTGATGTTTTTCACCGGGCCTGAGATGCAGCCGGTGAACCAGCGCGTCAAGACGTTGGGCGAGGGGCGGCTGCCGATCGTGCATTATGCGTTCACGCGCGACGGCATCGAGTACCGGTTTACGCTCTTCGCGGCGACATACAACGGACGGCCGGAGGATGGGCTGTTGAACTTTGTGCGCGTGGAAATCAAAAACAAAAATGAAGACAAGACGCGCGCAATCTTTGCGACCGGTGTGCGCTACGACGCGCCGCACGATACGGCGGGCACGCACGGAGATAATCGCTTTGACCGCCCGCGTAGGGAGGCGTTCGCTGGCGACTACCGGCAGATTGGCGAGGAGTTCAGCAAAGATTGGGTGTATGGATTTGATGGGAACCACTTCACACGTGACGGCAAGGTGATTTACAGCTTTCCGGCGGGCGAGGAGATGCGCGGGTTCACACTGCATGGTTTCTACAACTACCCGCAGGATGTAACGAAGGCGAAGAAGCTGAGTGTGGATGAAACGACGCCGGTGGGCGTGGTGCGCTACTCGAAGATGCTGGCGCCGGACGAGGTGTGGACGCTCGATTATCGTATGCCGGTGAAGCCGACTGACAAGGCTGATGAGATTGCGCTGATTGACGGGTTCAAGACCGAAGCAAAGTATGTCGAGGTGCGGAAGTTCTGGGAGGAAATGATTGCACAAGGGATGGAGATCAGCGTGCCGGAGCCGAAGGTGGTGAACACCTTTGACGCGAACCTGGTGTATGACCTGATAGCGCGCGACCACCTGGGCGATGACTATATTCAAACGGTGAACAAGCTGCACTATCATTCGTTCTTCTTGAGGGACGGTGCAGACATTGTGCACAGCTATGATGTAACGGGCTATCCGCTGGTGGCGGAGCAGGACTTGAAGTTTTTTGCGAAGTCGCAGAAGGCGGATGGGAATTTTCTCTCGCAGGAGCAGCAGTATGACGGATGGGGTGAGGCGGTGTGGGGTTACGCGCAGCATTACCGGTTGACGCGCGACAAGGCTTTTGCGGAGTGGGCGATTCCCCAGATCGACCGCGCGGTGGATTGGTTGAAGAAGGCGCGTGCGGCGGATGCATTGCACATTATGCCGGCGAGCGATGTGCGCGACAACGAGTTTGTGCCGGGACATTTGACGGGCTACAACTTTTTGGCGCTCTCCGGTTTGAAGCTGGCCGTGGAGATGGCGAACGAGACGGGCCACGCGGACCTTGCGAAGAAGTGGCAGGCCGAGGCGGATGATTATCGCAAGGCGTTTTTCGCGGTGCTGGATAAACGCGCGAAGGAGAATGATGGTTATATTCCGCCGGCGCTCGATGGACAGAAGGAAGGTTATGACTGGGGCAACTTGCTGGCGGTAGTGCCGGAGCCGACGTTGAATCCTGAAGACCCACGCGTGACTGAGACCTTGAAGCGGACGCAGGCAAAGTACGCCGAAGGAATCATGACGTATGCCAACGGCGAGTTCCTGCATCATTACTTGACTATCAAAAATACGATGACCGAAGTGATACGCGGCGACCAGGAGCAGGCGCTGCGCGAGTTCTACGCGCTGCTGATGCATACGAGCTCGACGCATGCAGGGTTTGAGTTTGCGATATTGCCATGGGGCGACAGAAATTTTCAGGACAACCTTGCACCTCATGGATGGTTTGCGGCGGAGTACCGGACGCTGCTGCGGACGATGCTGGTGCGCGAAGATGGAGATTCGCTGCACTTGTTGAGCACGGTTTCGCCGGAGTGGGTTGGCGCGGGGAAAACGATAACGGTGAAGAAGGCTCCGACGTACTTTGGCACGGTGGCGTACACGCTGGAGCAGCCGAGCGAGAGCGAAGCGGTGTTGAAGATTGATGCGAAGTTCACGCGCGCGCCGAAGGACGTAGTTGTTCACTTGCCGTGGTTTGTGACGGTGAAGAGCGCGACTGCTGACGGGAAGAACGTGCAGGTGAAGGATGGTGCGCTTCATCTTCCGGCCGGCGTGAAGGAAGTGAAGCTCGGCTGGGTGAAGAGCAACGATGTACCGCAGTTGAGCTATCAGCACGCGGTCGACGAGTACAAGGTGGAGTATGCGAAGAAGTACAACGAGCGGATGCACGGAAAATAAGTGAACCAAATTCGTCATTGGCATGCGCTGTACAAATAGAGCGGGGCGCGTTGAGGTTGGCGTGCCCCACAGCATTTTTATCCATAGACTTATAAATAACAATGGCCAGTATTACGCATCCGGTAACAAGTGATTACCGCGGCAGAATTGCGCCGTCGCCGACGGGATATCTGCACGTCGGTCACGCACGCACGTTTTGGACGGCGTATGAGCGGGCGCGCGCGGCAGGCGGTGCGATGGTGTTCCGCATGGAGGACCTGGATGCGCAGCGGAGCCGCGATGAGTTTGCCGAGGCTGCGATGGAAGACTTGCGCTGGCTGGGAATCCGCTGGCAAGAGGGGCCTGACGTTGGCGGGCGCTGCGGGCCGTATTACCAGAGCCGTCGGCGGATGATCTATATAGATGTATGGCGGAGATTGCTGCGCGGGGGATTTATTTATCCGTGCAAATGTTCGCGCAGGGACCTTGCGGCAGCGACGAGCGCGCCACATGAGGATTTGGGCAGCAACGCCGAGATGCTGGACGACGAGCCGGTGTATCCCGGCACGTGCAGACCAGCGGAGTATGTGGCGACGACGGGAGTTGAGATCCTTGAGGGAATCAATTGGCGGTTCAGAGTGCCTGATGGCGAGCTGATAAGTTTTTGGGACCAATATTTAGGCCGAGTAAATTATGTTGCAGGCCGGGACTTTGGAGATTTTCTGGTGTGGCGTCGTGACGGCGTGCCAAGTTATCAACTGGCATGCGTTGCGGACGACGCAGCGATGCGAATAACTGAAGTGGTGCGCGGCGCAGACCTGTTGAAGTCGACGGCGCGGCAGATATTGCTGAACCGCGCGCTGGGATTTGAAGACCCGAAGTGGTATCACTGCCCGTTGGTGGTTGACCATAACGGGCAGCGATTGGCGAAGCGGCATGACTCGCTGAGTTTGAGGACGTTGCGGCAGCAGGGGCTGACGCCGATGAATATTCTGGCGGCGGAGATGCCGCGCGCGGTTTAGTTATTGCTTTGCGGTTGCTTGAATCCGGCCGCGGTTATGCGAATCCCTTCCACATACGAAGTTACGTTGAAGCCGAACTCGCGGGCGAATTTGCTTGAGTCGAAGATGTACGTGGAGTCGTACTGGTAGAGCATCTCGATGCTTTCGTAGATGGTGCGGTCAAAGATGCCGCCGATGCGAAAGATGATGCGGCTGAGGTTTTTGTGTTTTGCCGAGCGGCCGAACTCTGCCGCGGCTAGAGCGATGAACTCATCGGTGGTAAGCGGGTTGGGCGCGGTGGGTAGATGCCAGGTCTGGTTCCACGCGCTTTCGCTCTTGGCTAGCATCAACAATGCGCGCCCCGCGTCGGGCGTGTAGGTGTATGAGTGAGGAAGTGAGCCGGTGATCGATGTTGAAGGCAGCTTGCCCTTTGAGAGTGGATTGAAGATAAGTATCTGCGGGAGACTGTTGAATGCGCCGGGGCCGTAGAAGTCTGCGGCGCGGGCGATGATGGCGGTGAGCAGGCCGGCGTTGCACTCTTCAAGGATGCGGGTTGCGAGTTCGGCGCGGATTTCGCCTTTTTTGCTGCATGGGTTGAATGGGGTTTCTTCCGTCATCGGCCCCGCGACCTTGCCGTACATGTAGACATTGTCAAAGAAGATGAGGCGGGCGTTGGCGCGCTTGCAGGCTTCGATGGTGTTTTCGATGATGCGCGGCCAATCGCGCTGCCAGACGCGCAGGTCGTATTTGAGACCAGCGACGAGATAGACGACAGAGGAGCCGGCGACGGCGTTGAGTACCTGTGCGCGGTCAGTGAGATCGGCGGCAATCGATTCGGTGGCGCCGGGCATGGGTTTGGGATTGCGCGAGACGAGACGGAATGGAAGCTTGTGCGTGGCTAGCTCATGGGCAAGACCGTTGCCGATGACGCCGCCAGCGCCGAGGATAGTATGCATATGTGTAGACCTTCCTGTTGGAGAGTTGAAATCATCCTCAGGTCGGTTGTAGTGGGGGTAAACCGGCGGGGGAGCCTGCAAAATCTATTATATTGTCTGGTGTGTGGAAACCTTGCAGGGCGGAGGAGCATCTAAGACTTCATGAGCACAGAAAAAGCGACATTTGGAGCAGGATGTTTTTGGGGCGTCGAAGTGGCTTTCGGACGCATCCCCGGAGTTGTGTCAACCGCGGTTGGCTACGAGGGCGGCGCGCTTGAGCGGCCTACCTATAAGGATGTGTGCACCGACAAGACCGGGCACGCAGAAGTGGTTGAGCTGGAGTTTGACCCGGCGGTGGTGAGCTTTGCTGCGCTGCTCGACGCGTTCTTTGAGCTGCACGACCCGACGACGTTGAACCGGCAAGGGCCGGACTGGGGCACGCAGTACCGCTCTGCTGTTTTTTATCACTCGCCCGAACAAAAGGCTACAGCCGAGGCGAAGATTGCTGCGCTGACGGCCGAGGGAAAGTTCGCGCCGAAGAAGATCGTCACGAAGGTTGAAGAGGCGCAGACGTTCTGGCGTGCAGAAGAGTATCACCAGAAATATCTGGAGAAGCGTGGCGAGGCGAGCTGTCATATTTAGCAGACGTCAGATGTCAGGAATCAGAGATCAGAAATGCGACGGCCGGAGAAGATTCTTCTCCGGCCGTTGTGCGTGTAGAAGTAAATTACTTTTTGGTAGCTGGCTTTTTTACTTCGCCTTCTTCATTCCACAAAGAGTAAATCCACCAGATCTGGACGATGATGAGGGTAATGAGAGGGAGAGTGCGCAGTTGGTCCATCATGCCCTGAATTTGCGTGAACTCTTTCATGGTCATGCCGTGTGCGTTGGCGGTGATGGCGATGGTTTGCGCGGTGGCGCGCATGACAAGGAACATGAGCGAGCAGGTGGTGAGACCGGCGAATATTTTAACCGTGTGCGATTGCCAGAAGCCTCGGTTGTGGCGGAGAACGAAGAGGACGAGGACTCCGAGCAGTACGGTGGCGCAGGGGAGCAGGATCTGTTCGCCGTGCGAAGCGGAGACGAGGAGGAGATTGACGACGCCGATCTGCGATTTGAAACCGAGGTCGCCGTTTGCGGTCCAGGGTCCCCAGAAGTAGACGACTGTTGCGGTGATAAGCGTGATGAGGCCGCTGGCGATGAGGCGGCGCATGAAGGTGACGCCAGGGAAGAATTTGCGTGCGAGCTCAACAAGTACGCCGAGGCCGATAAAGACCGTGAGAACGCCGAGCGCGTTCTTGATGAACTCGAAGGGAATCTGGGAGATGCGCTCGAAGAGGAGTTTGTCGACGAGTTCCTTGAGGGCGGTGAGTATGATGCTGGCGGAGAACCAGGGATAGAGCTTCATGCGGTCGCGGCCGTAGAGAACGACGAGCAGCACCATTTGGCCGGCGAGGAGCAGCGTGAAGAGGACCAGGTACTGAAAATCTGAAGGTACTGTAATAGACATGAAGAATCCTTTCAGAACGTGGGCGAAGCGTTGACGTTATTAGTTTATCTTCTTGAGCGGTGAACGAAAAATAGATATGCGCGCGCAAAAAGTATGGGCGGCGCAAGCGCCGCCCAAGAAGACTTCAGCAAATCAGGAGCTTGTTAGAACGAGAGGTGCGCACCTAGCTGCATCTGGCGTCCGCCGACCTGAACCGAGTAGATGCCGGTGTCGGAGGTGGGGCCAGTCCAGACGCCTTGCGGCTGGCCGAAGCTGGGGTGATTGAGTGCGTTGGTGGCATCGGCGCGGACCTTGAGCTTCAGATTCTCCCAGGGCAAAGAAAAAGTCTTTGACATGGAGAGATTCGTCTCGTTGATGCCGGGGCCGTAGAGGCTGTTCCTGCGCACATTGCCGTAGGTGTAGGGCTGTGGCGCCTGGAAGGCCGCGGGGTTGTACCACTTATGAATGCCGCGATTGGTGACGTGCGCATTTGCACCGGGGACCCAATCAGGGTAGCTGGTGTAATTGCCATCGACGCAGGCCATGCCGTTGTTGGACTGGTCGGCAGAGCAGTCCATGTAGACATTGAATGGCGTGCCGGAGAGGAGCAGTTGAGCGAAGGCGATGTCCCATCCGCCGATGATGGAATCAAGGATAGCGCTCTTATTGAGGAACTGCTTGCCTTTGCCCAAGGGCAACTCGTAATCGCCATAGATCTTGAGTGCGTTGCGGGTATCAAAGTTGGAGTTGCTGTAAGTGGAGCGCGGGTCGTAGGCGTTCACGAAAGGACGTGAACCGCCTGAACGGCCGCTGCCACCCTGGTCCTGCTCGTCGAGGAAGTGCGACCAGACGTAGTTTGCATTCAGGCTGAGGCCGTTGCTCATACGCTTTGTGAAGACCACCTGCAGCGAGTGGTAGTTGGAAATTGCGTTGTTGGTACTGCCCGGGATAGCCACATAGTTTGGATAAGGCGTGTACTGGGAAGCGTTCGGTCCCAGTTGGCTCTTTGGCACCTGATTCAGATCGACGAAGTTGACCAGGTTGTAGCCGTGGCTGCCGACGTATGCGATCTCGGCGACCATGTTGTTGCCAAGGGTGTGCTGCATGGTGAGGTTCCACTGCATGGATTTTGGAACCGGTGTGTGGTACTGGTAGTAGCCGACAAACTGTCCGTTGTAGGCATCGGGCGCTGTGGAGGCGTTGACGTAGGGCAGTGCTGACGAGGAGACTTGCAAGCCGCAGCCGGGCGTGTTGCAGGCAGCCGAGGGCACGTGAAACACATTGCCATTGCCATCGAGCTTGACGAGCGGAACCACACCTCCCGTGACATCGGCAGTGGAACCAGTGCTGTTCAATGCGCTACCCGGACCGCTATAGCTGATGCCGGAGTATGCATCGAGTGTCCAGTTGTAGGTATACATACCGAAGCCGCCGTGGAAGGTGGTCTTGCTATTGGGCGACCAGGCAAAGCCTACGCGGGGCAGGATGGTTGACCAGACATTGGCCTCGAGGTTGGTGCGGCCGTTGGCCTTGGTGTTGCCGAACCACATGGCACCGAGTGTATCCGTGGCGGGGTTGTTAACAGTTGGGTCAAAGCTGGAGACGTTGCCGTGCACTTCCTTGGAATCATAGATTCCCTGATAACGCAGGCCGATGTTGATGGTGAGGTTCGGGCGAATCTTCCAGTCATCCTGAACGAACATTTGCGGTGACTTGAGGCGCATGCCGTATTCCGGATAGAAACCGGCGCTCCACGCACTGGCAGTACCGAGCAGGAAGTCAGCATAATCAAGACCGGTGGCGGTATTGGCTGAAGCTACG
Source organism: uncultured Acidobacteriaceae bacterium (assembly GCA_903842845.1). Taxonomy (GTDB): domain Bacteria; phylum Acidobacteriota; class Terriglobia; order Terriglobales; family Acidobacteriaceae; genus CAIMNN01. The sequence goes on from CAIMNN010000113.1 coordinate 9,262, forward strand.
CCGCTGCCATCTTTGGTCCACTGCTGTGTATAGGAGCCATTGAAGCTGAACGAGCCTGCGTTGATGTTGCCCCATGCAGTGTAGTTGATGCGATAGGCGAGGAACTCTCCGCCGAAGTGGAGGATGTGCTTGCCCGCGATGAGCGTTACCACATCGGAGGGGTCGAACACGTTTTCGACGCCAGTGGCGTTGGAGGCCGGTCCCATACCAGCAAAGTTGACCAGACCAATACCGGGGAAGTCATTGGCCTTGGCAAAATTCCATCCCAGCTTGGTTGCATAATCATGACCTAGGGCCAGATCACTGAACCAGTTGCCCTGCCAGGTGAAGCCATAACGGGCCTCGTTTATGAGCCGGGGGTTGATGGTCCAGACATCGGTGACTTGCGCGTTAACGTTGTCAACGTCACCGGCTTCGCAACCAAGCGGGCAGGCTGTGACGGTGCTGGGGTAGATGACCGGACTATCGTTCTTTGAGTCGGTCATCGAGAGGCGGTTCTTCTCCGTGATGTCGTAGTCGAAGCGGCCAAAGTACTTCACGTACGGCGTGGACTGGGGAAGTGTTGTGTAAAAATTCTGTGTTTGAATGCCCAGATTATTGATTGTGGGCTGAACGAACTTTCCGCCGGAGAGATGGTTGCTTTGCGTCGGAAAATACTTTTGAGCCGCGTTAGCAACTGAGTCGATGACACTGGCGGGAATCTTGTTGCCATTTCCGTATTCATCAGCGAATGAAACACGGATCGGATAATAATTGCCATTAATATCCTGACCTATGGTCTGGGTCAATGGATCGTAGAGAGTATGGGTGATGTTGGAAAAATCACCGCTCATCAGGTCGCTTGTTGGAACGGTGTTGGTGTAGTTGCCAGCCGAACCATGGTCAATCACCTGGTCGTAGTCGAAGTTGAAGAACATCTTGTTCTTGAGGATCGGACCGCCGATGATGCCACCGAAGTTGTGGAAGCGCAGGAAGGGGACGGTGGGCTGGGAATTAAAGCCGTAGTTGTTGGCGTCCAGCTTGTCGTTCAACAAGTAATCGTAGGCCGCGCCGTGAAAGGTATTGGTGCCGCCCTTGGTGATCTGGTTGATGATGGCGCCGCCCTGGCCGTATTGTGCGGAGAAGGTGGAGAGAGAGACCTGCAACTCGCCGATGGCTTCAAGGGTTGCGGGGTTGGCGTACGTACTGCCGCCGAGCGAGGTGGAGGAGCCGTCGAGCAGGATGTTATTGGAGGCCTGGCTGCCGTTGGCTGAGCCATACTGACCCAAGCCGGCCACACCATAGGAACTGGTGGGGTTGCCTGACATGCCGGGGAGGAAGGCCATTTCATTTTCCCAGTCCTGGCCCTGACCGTAACCAGCGGCGACCTGTGGCATAAGGTCGAGAGTGTGAGAATTCCACGTCTCGGTTTGCTCACCGGAGTCCTGCTGAAGGAGCGGGACATCGGCGGTGACCGTGACCTCTTGCGTGGTTGAGCCGATCTTCAACTGCGCATTGACGGTTGTGTAGCCGGTCTGGAGCGTGATCGGGCCGCGGACGTAGCTCTCAAAACCCTGCTTGGTGAACGTGACCTTGTAATGTCCGGAGACGATTGAGGAAGTGTCATAGATGCCAGAGCCGTTGGTCTCAACGGTTGTCACCACACCTGTTTCCACATTGAGGGCAGTGATCTTAACGCCTGGGATCAATGCACCGGTTGCGTCTGTCACCGTTCCGCGCAGGTCGGCAGAGTTCATGCTTTGTGCCACAAGCGGAGCGACGGTGATTAAGGACACGAAGACTAGACAACTGCTAAGGAATCTCTTCATTACACACCCCATTCATTCAAATGCTGCATTTCACTGGTCCGGCAAACGCTCAATCGGTGGTTGCATCGGAAGTCCTTGAAAAAAGGACTAATTTAGTGATTGAGCAAAGATAGAACACGCTAACAAAGAATTCAACAGAATAATGATAAAAAAGGACAAAAATGCTCATATTTCATGTTCAAGAATCAATATAGGAGGTTATAATTTGCAGTATTATTCTCCATCTATTTGATAATATTGTAGTTATAATTTTATCCGAAATGTCAAGTTCCATAATTTAAGATGTATATGTTGAAAATAAAGAAGTTGTAATGTGTCTACAAATTGACACATGAGCATTTAAAATCAATTTGTTCAAATTTCCTCCAGAATCAGCGCTTTGTGTTATATCCTCTCTACAAGCTCACGATTCGTGGG